>CALLYN010000940.1 GCA_937858455.1 uncultured Kouleothrix sp. | reverse complement strand
GCGCCGCGCCGTCGAGCCACCAGCTGAGCGTTGGCGGATCGCCCTGGCCGAAGGCCCCAACCCACACGCGCAGCCGGTCGGGCGGCGCGGCGCGAGCATACAGCACGAGATCCATACACCCTCGCAAGCAAAAGGCGAAACGCAGCGCAGGCGCCGCCGGCCTAGAAGTACCGGCTCAGGTTATCGAAGATCTGGCCGACATCGCCGGTGCTGCCCTTCACCAGGATGGTGCGCGAAAAATCGACGATCGCCTGGAGCGTCTGGCCGGCCTCGGCCTGATCGGATTCGCCGCCGTAGGCCACCGGGAAAATGCTAATACTGCTCTCGTCGAAGTCGCCCTTGAGCTGGTCGAACGTCGTGCGGCTGGCGTTCTCGGCGCCGTCGGTGAGCAGCACAATCGCCTTGATGCGCTCCTCGCTGTCGGGCGGGAGCTTGTCGAGCTCGGCCTTGGCCGCCAGCAGCGCGTCGTAGATGGCGGTTTTGCCCTGCGGGCGCAGCGCCTGGATGGCGTCGCTGAGCGCGATCCGGCTTTCGCCGAGTGGCGCGGGCGGCACCTCGACCTTGGCAGTGCTCGAGAACGACACCAGGCCGATGCGGTCTTCGGGCAGGATGCGCTGAAGGAACGTATCCAGGCCAGCCTTGGCCTGGTCGAGCTTGCCGTTCTCGTCCATCGAGCCCGAGACGTCGATCACCAGGATCACGTCGGCGCGCTTGCGGTTCTGCGCCCACGTCTGCTTGGCGGCCACGATCACGTCGGCCGGCGGGAACGGCAGAATATTCTGCACGCCCTGCGGCTGCACGCCAAACGCCGGGCTGATCGGGTCGGCCAGCGGCACGTCGACATTCGCCGGCCGGAAGCCAAAGCTCATGGCGAGCTTCTGGCTCTCGGGCGTCAGCAGAAAGTTGAAGAATTGGTCGGCGGCCTGCTGCTCTTGCGTACTTGAACTCGACATAACGATGAATGGATCGTCGTGATAAAACGTGCCCTCCTTAGGGTAGATAGCGACCAGCGGCACGGGCGGGTTTTTATTCTTATTGAAATCGATCAGCGTAATCTCTTCCATCGGGAAGGCGCTGATATAGCTCATGCCGAACTTCTGCATGTTATCGCTAAACACCAGCGTGTTGTAGCCATAGTGCTTGATCGCCTTGCCAAGGCCGCGGATGAACTGCTGGCTCTTGGGATTCTGCACATCGGCCACGGTCAGGTCGCGCTGCTTGCCCGATGCGGCGTAGAACTCGGCCAGCAGCGTCGAGAGCGCCGAGGTGCTGATCTCGGGGTCGGTGTGGCCCCACGAGAAGCGGCCCCACTCGGGGTGGCCGAACTTGCCCCAGCCCTGCGGGTCGTTGATCAGCTCGAGCATGTCGGCCCAGCCGATCGGCTTGTTCGGGTAACCCATCGCCTCGGCCATCGGCTTCCACATCGAGATCACCACCGGCGTCAGCACCAGCGGCCGGTTCGAGGCAGCCACGTTGGGGTTGCCGGATTCCTGCTTCAGCACTTCGAGCCAGGTCGAGGCCGATGGCGACCAGATCGTAGGTTTGAGCTGGCCATTTTTGATCTCGGTGCGCGCCGCGCCGCTGGATTTATTCAGCCCCTCGACGAACACCACCTGGCCGGCGACCTTGGTGTTGGTGGCGTTAAACGCGGCGATGCGATCGGTCAGCCAGCCCTCTTTCTCGGGGCTGTAGGCGATGGTTATCTTCAGCGCGTTGCTGGGCGCCTGGGGCGTGCCGTTGTCGGCGCCGCCGAGCGGGTTGGCGCCACACGCCGCGAGCACCGCGCCAAGCATGGCAAGTAGCAGCAAAAGGGCAAGCTTGCGCATCTGGACTCCTTATTTCTATTGTGGCAGAGGGGTGCGCCTACGGTTTGCAGGGTGCTCTGCTCGGCCGGCCGCCGCCGCGATGGGTGGGGGCGGCCAAACAGAAGGTTTCGGGTGCGGCTGCGCCGCCTCGGCGCCCGAAGCGTCGATCTTGCTACTAATACGCGCGCGGCAGCCAAGTGTTGCACATCCTGCACAGCGGCGCGCCGCGCGCCGCTGCGCTCTCACGTATAATAGCATGCGGGGGAGTTGTGAGACAAGCAGGAGCATATGCTATGGGCGCCTATCGTATTCACATCAGCCGCGATAACCTGATGTTTGCGGCCGGGCACTTCGCCTCATACGACGGCGACAAGGTCGAGCCGCTGCATGGCCACAACTATCGGCTGGGCGTCACGCTTGAAGGCCCGACCGAAGAGAATGCGTATGTGTTCAACTTTGTGACGCTGAAGCGGATCATGAAGCGCGTGACCGACGAGCTCGATCACCATATGTTGCTGCCGCGCGCCAACCGGCTCGTGGCAGTGGAAGAGCAGCCCGACGGCGGTGTGATCGTGCGGACGCAGGGCCGCTGGTATCGCTTCCCGCGCGAAGATGTCGTGATCCTCGACCTGCCGAACACCACGGTGGAGATGATGGCGCGCTACCTGTGCGGCCGCCTGCGCGCCGAGCTGGCCGCGCGCGCCGACGCCGCGCACCTGACGGCGATCGAGGTATCGCTGGAAGAGAGCTTTGGCCAGACGGCGTTTTACCGCGAGCTGCTGGCCTGATCAAACGCGCGAAGCCGGCACATGCCGGCTTCGCGCGTGCGCGCCGCCGAGGGAAGCGGCGCCGCACTGGGGGGAATCGGCGGCATGCCAGTGCTACCGGGCATGCTACGCCGCGCTGCTGCTAGAGGTTCACCGCCTGCGGGCCAGCCCCGCCGGCCGACTGGCCGCCTGGCTGCTCGCGCACGATGCCGTTGCGCACCACCGACAGATCCGGCTCGGCGCCGTCGGCCACGGGCCGCTTGAAGGTGTAGTAGGCCTGCCCCGGCGCGGTGTGCTGGATGCCCGTCAGCTCCCAGCCATCCACGCCCAGGCCGTTCAGAAAGCGCCGCGCGAACCCGCTGGTGCGCTCGCCTTCCTCGGGGTAGCTTTCCTCGCCTTCGATCGACACACGCTTCCAGCCGGCTACGTAAACGACCTTGTACTCCCATCGTGCAGACATGTCTGGCCTCACTTTCAGTTGTTCGACGCTGATGGGCTTAGTATACCATGAAATTTTGTAATTGTGTAATCAAGTAATTAGACGTGTATTAGAATCCTGGCTTGCGCAGCAGGCGCGCTCCGCCTTCGGCAGAGCGCGCCTGCTTCTGTATCTGTGCGGTTTTCCGCGCGGAGCGCGGAAAACCGCACAGAGATGGCAGAGTCATGCGGCCGCAGGCATAAGAAAAGGGGTGGCAATGCCACCCCCGAGCAGCGCACGGCCGAGCCGGCATCAGCCCGCCGACGCGATCGGAATATTGACGAGCGTCTTATCGTTCAGATACTCTGTCACGTCGGGCGCGGGGTTGTAGTTGACGCTGCCGGCCTGCGACGCGCGAATAGCGCACAGGTTCTTCCCGGTGATCGTCACCAGATTACCGACGACGGTGCAATCGCCGGTGGCGCTAAAGCTCACCGCCAGGCCCGACGAGGCAACGGCGCTGATCGTGAATGGCGGGTCGCCGAAGTGTTTGTGCGGCAGCGGCGCGAACGAGATCGCCTGGTTGGCTTTGCCGATGCTGAAGCTCTGGATCACATCTGGCGCCGGGCCGTAGTTCGCGTTGCCGGCCTGGCTGGCGCGCACCGCGCAGCTGCCCGCGCCGGTGATCGCCAGCGTGGCGCCGCTCACGGCGCAGTTGCCGGTGGCGCTGAAGCTGACCGGCAGGCCCGACGACGCGCTGGCGCTGAGCGTGAACGATGGATCGCCGTACTGCCGGCTTGGCAGGCTGCCGAAGCTGATCGTCTGGCTGGTTCGATCGACGTCGAACATCGCGCTCTCGACGCCGGTTTGGCCGCTGGCGCTGGCGCTCAGCCGGTAGCTCACGCCGGCCTTCGAGATCGCCAGGCCGCTGAATGTCGCGATGCCCGCGACCGCTTGCACGCTGACGGTGCCTACGAGCGCGGCGCCAGCCGTGCCGCTGCTGGGATCGATGGATAGCGTGACCAGGCCATTAAACGCACTGTTCGTGTGGCCGGCGGAATCTTGCGCTACCACTATTGGCTGGGTTGTGAAGGGCGAGCCCGCCTGGCCGCCAGCGGGCGTGTTCTGGAACACCAAGCGCGGGAACGCGCCGCCGAGATCGCGGTAGTTGTGCAGGTACCAGGGCGTATTTTCGTCGCTGGCCATCACCACAAGCCCGGTGTTGGCGTCTACCGTCTGCTTGGTGGTGGTGGCATTGTTGACGCAGGTGTAGGTATTGCTTTGAATAAACGGCTCGCCAAGGCCGGGCTGGCCGCTGAAGTCGAGCGTGTCCATACTGGTTGATTTCATGTAGATCGCGCCGCAGCTGGTTGGCGCGGTGGCGAACATATACACGCGGCGATTGGTGGTGTCGAGCAGCAGCACCGGCCGGGTATGCGCGTCGGCGATCGTGCCGAAGGTAGCCCACTCCCAGGTGTTGTCGGGGCGGCGCACCACCAGGCGGAGCAGCGGGTCGGTGTTCGCGTGGCCGCAGCCGTTGTCGCCGAATGATGTCTTAACCGCCGCGAAGATCGCGCCGCTGGGATCCGCCTGTACCGCCTTGAGGTCGATATGGTCGTCGGCGGCGCACTGCTCGGAGTAGATGCTCTCGATCGGCTGCCAGGTCGCGGGCGGGTCGCCGTCCTTATGCGCGGCGAAGTACATCGACGCCGGGCTGACGTGGTTGCTCCAGAGCACGCCGACGCTGCTGCCGTTTTTGTCGCGGTAGGCCACAATCGACGAGATATCGTCGGGGTCGAGCGTACGCGCGCCGGGGATCACGAACGGCGTGGCCCAGGTGTTGTCGGCGGTAGTGCTGTGATTCACATACACCTGGTTCCCCTGGGTGAAGGTGACCCACAGCATGCCGGTGGTGTCTTTGGCGAGCACAACCGTCTCGCCGCCGCCGGTACGCACCACCACCGGGTTGAAATCGCGGCTGTAGCTGTGCGTCTGCGGGTTGTAGCTGTAGCGCATAAACCAGGCATCGTACGCGACGGTAGTACCGCTGCCGCTTGGGTCGGAGCCGCCGCCGGAAACGACATACAGCTTCTGGGCGGCGTTATCCCACAGCACGTCGGCCTTGGTCTGCGCGCGCGTGTCGAGGTCGACGGCAGTGTCGTTCCAGGTCTGGTTGGCGAGGTTGAGCCAGTAGATCCGGTGGGTGTGGCTGGTGCGGTTGAACATGCTGGCCCACCAGCGGCCATCGTTGTACCACAGTTTGCTCTGGGGTTTCTCGCCGGTGGGCGTCACAACGCCAGTGTACTGGTACGAAAAGTCGGGGTAGCCAACATCGGCGGCGGCATTGATCACCGGTGGCGAGGCCGGGCCGGGCCAGCCGCCAAGTGCGAGCAGCAGGCCGGCGAATATGCTCCACAAAAACAAGATACGGCGATTGTGCATTGGCGCCCTCGTGAAGATGGGAGTGCGCTATGAGCGCACGACTGAAACGAGGCATAGCGCGCTGCGGTAGCGATAGGCCGGGTCAATTATAGATGTGCGGTGGCAAAAAATGAAGTGACAGTTTGTTTAAGCAAAAAACACACTACTATTGGAATGAGCAGATCATAGTGACTATATATAGATTTATTGGACATAAACATAGTCGGGTTTGGGCCGCTTTCCAAACCCCTAAGAAGCTGTTTGAAAAGGGTGGTTTGGAGGGACTTCGTCCCTCCAAGTTTC
>CALLYN010000939.1 GCA_937858455.1 uncultured Kouleothrix sp. | reverse complement strand
GTGCCTCCTGTCTCACGCGGTCACGATTGACGACTGCGACACCGGCAGGAAAGTCGTCGCCGCCCGGTGAATGCTGCCCGTAGTCCGCGATGGTATTCTTGATGATCTGCAACAGGTGGGCCTTCTTGCCCTTCGGCTGCGGCCGCGCTTTCACCGCTGTAACTGCGCTTTTCCAGGTCTCGACCGCGACGACGCAGCTCGAGGCGCACGCGACCGGGCTCGACGTCAGCGGCGGCTGGGCCGCCTGGGTGCAGTCGGGATCGCCCGACGGCACTCCCGCCGCGTGCCCGGTGCTCTCGGTCGTGTCGCTCGGCGGCGGCGCGCCGCAGCCAATTGCCGATGGCGCCTGCCACGACGACCAGCGCATCCCGTTCGATCTCAGCGGCGACCGGCTGGCCTACGTCGATCGCAACAACCTGCTTGTCGAGCGCGAGCCGCCCCTTATCGAGCGCCGCCGCAGCGGCCCGCATGCCAACCTCGACATCACACTGGCCGACCGCTGGCTGTTTTGGAATCACGCAGCGGCGCCTGGCCCGTGGGGCTACGACCCGGTGAGCGCGAGCCGGTTTCAAGCTGGCAATTCGGCGGTCAGGGCCAGCATCGCGGCTGGCGGCGGCGTGCTGGCCTGGTTCGAGAGCGCGCCCTCGGGCGGCTATACCCTGCAGGCGCGGCCGATCGCCAGCCTCCTGCCCGACGCGCCGCGCGACCCCGCCGATCCGGCCATCGCTGGGCGCGCGTTCTTTCCTGAAACTGGCCACTCGCTCGGCGGCGAGTTCGCGGCATTCTGGGGGCGCAATGGCGGCCTGCCAGTATTTGGCTTCGCGCTCACCGAAGAGTTTCTGCAGCGCAGCGCCGATACCGGCGCGGACTACACCGTGCAGTTTTTCGAGCGCCAGCGCTTCGAGTACCACCCCGAGAACGGCGGCACGCCCTATATCGTCGAGCTGGGCCGCCTCGGCGCCGAGGCGCTGGCCGCGCAGGGCCGCGACTGGCAGGCGCTGCCCAAGGCTAGCCCGAGCACGCCGCACTACTTTGACACGACAGGCCAGGCGATCGCGCCCGAGTTTTGGGAATACTGGCGCACGCACGGCCTCGAGCTAGGCGATGCTGGCGTGAGCGAGCGCGAGGCGCTGGCGCTGTGGGGCTACCCGCTCACGCCGCCGGCCTACGAGCCTCTGCCTAATGGCGAGACGCTGCTGGTGCAGTGGTTCGAGCGCGCGCGCTTCGAGTACCATCCGAACAATCCTGCGCCCTACCGCGTGCTGCTCGGCCGCCTCGCCGCCGATCGTGTCGCCGGGTTCGGCTGGCGCTGATCAAACGGCCTCAGCACACGCTTTATTTCTAGGGCGTACGCGGCTGGCGCGCTCAGCTTTCGGCAGAGCGGTGCTATGCTCCGTATCGTGTGCGGCTTTTCTGCGCGGAGCGCGGAAAAGCCGCACACCGAAGATGAACAAGTACGATTACTTGCAGCCGTTCGCCAGCACGCGCGCGGCGTCGGCCGCCGGCACCGCTGCGTGCTGCGCCATGTCGGCCTTCTCAATATGCCAGCCCAGCTGGTCGAACGGCGGCACATTCAGCTTGCGCATGGTGTACGTGCCGCAGAATGTCTGCTGGCTGCCATCCCGCTGCTTTGCGCTCACCAGCGCCGGTATTTCGGCGTAGATCGACCCGGCCGCCGCGCCAATCTGCGGCGTGCCCAGCGCCGCGCTCACCTGCGCTGTGTTGGCGAAGCCACGCGCGAAATCGACATAGCGCTGGTTGCTATTCTGGCCATTGTTGCCCCAGAAGGTGTAGGCGTGCGCGATCTGCTGGCTGTTGATCGCCGCGTAGTAGTTCTGCAGCGTCTGCGCTGGGTCGGCCAGCTCGGCCGGCGGTAGCGCGCCGTCGCGCACCTCCTCCACCGACGCGCTCGTCAGCCGCCAGCCGTCGGCGGTGGCGGCGGCGGTGTAGATGCCGCGAAACTGCTGCACGATCTGCGGCTTCTGCGCGTCGGCGTCGTTGCTGATTGCGATCAGCTCGATCGGCACCGCCACCGCGTTGCTTGTCGGCTTGGGCTGGCCCAGGCGCAGGCTGGCCGCCGCCGTGCGCGCGAAGCCGGCCTTGAACTGCTCGAGCGTCTGGCCGCTGGCGGCCCCGCCGTTGGCCCACAGCGCGTAGGCCGCGTCGAACTGCTGCTGGCTGATCGCCACATAGTAGTCGGCCACCACCTGCACCGCTGGGTCGACATCGCCGCTCGGCTGCGGTTGGGTGGTGGGCGCTGGGGCGCTGGTGGCGGCTGCGGTGGGCTGTGGCTGAGCGGTGGGCTGCGGCTGAGCGGTGGGCGCTGGGGCGCTGGTGGCGGCTGCGGTGGGCTGTGGCGCC
>CALLYN010000938.1 GCA_937858455.1 uncultured Kouleothrix sp. | reverse complement strand
CCGCCCCCGCCGGCCGCCGCTGGCCCCGACGACCCGCCCGACGAGGCTGCCGAGCTGGCCCGCCAGCTGCGCGAGTACCAGCGCTACAAGCAGGCCGCCGCACTGCTGCGCGCCTGGGAGGCTAGCGGCCGGCGCTCGTTTCTGCGCGTGGCAGCGCCGCCTACCCCCGCGCTGCCTAAGCCCGATAAGCTCGACATAACCTTGAGCGAGATGATCGCGGCGGTGCAGCGGCGCATGCAGCTGCTGCTGCCGCTCGATCCGCCCGAGGTGCCGCTGCCCGCGCCGAAGATCATCACCGTTGCCGAGATGGCCGGCCGCATCCGCGAGCGGCTGGCAGCGCAGCAGTGGATCAGCTTCGAAGACCTGCTGTCGCTGGCGGCGCGCCGGGTCGAGGTGATCGTGGCGCTGTGGTCGGTGCTTGAGCTGCTGAAGCGCCGCGCGATCGTCGTCGAGCAGGAGGCGATCTTTGGCCCGATCATGATCGGGCGCGGCCAGAACTTGAGCGATACCGACCTGCACGAGCTGGAGATCGACGAGTAGGAACTGAGACCGATCGGCAATCGGGCTTCTGAATGATGCTGCCGCACGCGTGCCTGTGCTACAATACCGCCATTCATTGTGAATGCCCGGGATTGGCCGTGCAAGATCCACAGTCACGCTCGAATATGTCGACGACCGACCTGGCGCGCGGGATGCCGCTGGGCGATCTGCTGGCGCTGGGCACGCAGCTGCGCGCCGATATTACCCCCGAGGCGCTGCTCCAGGAAGTCGCCGACGTGATCTACAGCGTGCTGGGCTACTCGCAGGTGTATATTCGCCTGCGCCACCCCGACACCGACGAGCTCGAGGCCGTGGCCTTCGCCGGCCTGCCCGACGACCAGATCGCCCAGCTGCGCGCCAACCCAACCGCGCCGTCGTTCTACCAGTCGCTGTTTCAGCCGCGCTACCGCCTTGGCGAGTCGTACCTCATCCCGGCGGGCCAGAGCGTCGAGCGCGAGCTGCAGCACGGCGCCGGCCAGCGCATCCGCCAGCCCGCCCGCGGCGTGCTGCTGGTGCCGCTGCGCGGGCGCGGCGAGCGGCTTTCCGGCGCGATCTATGTTGGCCCGCCGGCCGATGGCTCGCAGCTCGACGTTCCCAGCGTGCAGATCCTCGAGGCGATCGCCCGCCAGGCCGCGCTGGCGCTCGAAAATGCCCGGCTGGCGGCGCGTAGCGCGCGGCTGCTGGCCAAAGAGCAGCTGCTGGCCGAGCTTGGCCGCGATGTCAGCAATACCCTCGACCTTTCGACAATCCTCACCCGCACGGTCGAGCGGCTCGAGGTGGCGTTTCAGGGCGGCGCGATCGCGCTGCTGAACGACCAGAACGAGCTGGAGATCGCCGCCACCGTCGGCCATATCGACGACGCGGCGCGCCAGGTGCGCCTGAAGGTCGGCGAGGGCATCTGCGGCTGGGTTGTCGAGCGCGGCATCCCGTTTCTTTCGAATGATACCTGGGCCGAGGCGCGTGTGCCGCCGGCGGCGCGCGATGTCGGCACGAACCGCCGCATCCGCTCGTATATTGCCGTGCCGCTGCGCACCGGCGGCCGCGTGCTCGGCTCGCTCAGCGTCGAATCCGACCAGCCGAACGCCTTCACCTACGAGGATGTCGACCTGCTCGAGGCGGTGGCGGCGCAGATCGGCGGGCCGATCGCCAGCACGCGCCTGTACCAGGAGGCCCAGAGCCTCGCCGCCCAGGTGAAGCGCCGCAACGAGCACCTGACGGTGCTGAACCAGGTGGCGCGCATCGCGGTGTCGACGCTCGATCTCGAGCGGATGCTCGCGGCCGTGACGGTGCAGATCCAGCAGGGCTTCGGCTATGGCCACGTCGAGCTGTACCTGGCCGACGACGAGGCCCACGAGGTGGTGCTGGCGGCGCAGGCCGGTACCTTCCGGCCCAGCGAGATCGGCTACCGCATTCCGGCCGCGCGCGGGCTGCTCGGCAAAGCCTACCGCACCGGCACGACGGTGTACGTGGCCGATGTGCTCGGGCACCCCGACTACGTGGCCGAGACGCCGCGCGAGACGCGATCGCAGCTGTGCGTGCCGATCGTTGCCGGCGCGCGCGTGCTGGCAGTGCTGAACCTCGAGTCGCGCCAGGTCGGCGCATTCAGCGACGAGGGCGTGGGCGTGCTCGAGACTGCCGCCGACGTGCTGGCCAGCGCGATCGAGAATGTGCGGCTGTACCAGCGCGCCCAGGAGGCCGCCGTGCTCGAGGAGCGTAGCCGCCTGGCGCGCGATCTGCACGACTCGATCTCGCAGCAGCTGTTCAGCATGACCCTCACTGCCCAGGCGGCGCGCGTGCAGCTCGAAAAGAACCCGGCCCGCACTGCGGCCCAGCTCGAGCGCCTGCAAGAAACCGCCGCCGCCGCGCTGGCCGAGATGCGCGCGCTGATCTTCCAGCTGCGCCCGCCCGGCCTCAGCGAGCAGGGGCTGGTGGCCGCGCTGCAGCAGCACGTGGCCGCGCTGGGCCGCCGCGAGGGCCTGACGATGCACTTCGAGATCAGCGGCGACGAGCGCTTCGCCCGCGGCGCCGAGCAGGCGATCTACCGCATCGCCCAGGAGGCGCTGAATAATGTCGTGAAGCACGCCGGCGCCTGCCGCGTTACGATCGTGCTCGACCTTGAGCCCGAGCGCGTGCTGCTGCGCGTGGTCGACGACGGCGCCGGCTTCGATCTGGCCGAGCTTGTGCCCGAGAGCGGCCGCCACCTTGGGCTTACGAGCATGCGCGAGCGCGCCGCCGAGCTTGGCGGGCAGATGGAGCTGCGCTCGCAGCCGGGCAAGGGAACCGAGGTTGTGGTGACGGTGCCACGTACGTAGCAGGGCTCGTGCAGCGTTGTTCGGCTCACCCCTCGCTCGCGGCCCTGCCGGGGCAGGCGGGGCGCACTGCACCGCACCTTCCCGACCCGCGAGCGCTGGAGCGGGGCAGGGGAAGAGGGTTTCAGATTGCACCAGCTCTGCATTCACATTTAAAGAATAGAGATGGAGTGAAGTATGGATCGCATCAGCGTCATGCTCGTCGACGATCACCGCGTTGTGCGCCAGGGCCTGCGCGATTTTCTCGAGCTGCAGGATGATATCGAGGTGGTAGGCGAGGCGCCAAGCGGCGAGGAGGGCGTGAAGCTCGCGCAGGAGCTGCTGCCCGACGTGGTGCTGATGGACCTGGTGCTGCCGGGCATCGACGGCGTCGAGGCGACGCGGCGCGTGAAGTCGGTGAGCCCCTCGACGCGGATCATTGTGCTTACGTCGTTCGCCGACGACGACAAGGTGTTTCCGGCGGTTAAGGCCGGCGCGATCTCGTACTTGCTGAAGGACGTGCAGCCCGAGGAGCTGGCGCGCGCCATCCGCGCGGCCCAGCGCAACGAGGCCGTGCTGCACTCCGAGGTTGCCGCAAAGCTCATGCAGGAGTTCACCGCGCCGCGCCCGGCCGAGGACTCGGTCGAGCAGCTGACCGAGCGCGAGATGGATGTGCTGCGGCTGATCGCCAAGGGCCAGAGCAACAAGGAGATCGCCGATACGCTGATCATCAGCGAGAAGACCGTGAAGACCCACGTGAGCAATATCCTTAGCAAGCTGCACCTGGCCGACCGCACGCAGGCGGCGATCTACGCGCTGCGCCAGCGCCTTGTGCCGATGGAGTAGGCGGCTTCGCTGCCTCGCAGGCCTTAGCTCAGCCCGGCCCGCCGCGCGTACGCGCGGCGGGCCGGGCTTCTTTGTGCGCCGCTTCGCAAATCAACCCTGCGACCGATCGATGTCCACCATGAGAATGAGCGCCGCGTCGGTTTCGCGGTTGAGATCGAGATGGCCCAAACGCCTGATGCCGCTGCCGGCGCATTCCGCTATAGTATGCCTACTGGCACTCAATGGCGCCGACGCGCACCAGCCGTGGGAGGGCCGCACTGGCCCGCAAGCACCACGCTCACGCGCCCGCGCCAAGCGTCAAGGAGGCGGTTGTGAGCAGGTTTGGCAGCAGGTAGGTGTGGTGGCCGGCAGCGGCCACGCCAACGCCAGAGCGGCAACACACCCCGGCACGTTCTCCTTTCGTGATCCGATACACCCCGAGCAGCTCTACGATAGAGGAATCTACGATGTTAGCACTGCATGCACTGAATGATTCGTGCACCCCATATACCACCTGCATCGAGCTGCTGTACGAGGAGTACCAGCGGCCACTGCTTGCCTACCTGACGCGCCTGGTGAGCGACCGCGAGGCCGCCGAGGATCTCTGCCAGGAGACGTTTATCAAGGCGCTGCGCAACTGGCACCAGCGCGACGCTTCGGCCAGCGTGGCGGCCTGGCTCTACCGCATCGCCACGAACACCGCCTACGATTTCCTACGCCGCCGCCGCCGCATTCGCTTCACCCCGCTGCTCGACCTTGAGCCGCCGCCCAGCGGCAGCCACTCGATGGAGTCGCGGCTCGACGAGGGCGAGCCGGTGCAGCGCGCGCTTGCCCAGCTGCCTGCGATGTACCGCCTGCCGCTGGTCATGCATTCGTGCGAGGGCCACAGCACCCAGGAGATCGCCGAGGCTATGGGTGTCTCGAACAGCGCGATCAAGACGCGGCTGTTCCGCGCGCGCGAGCGCTTCCGCGAGGCGTACCAGAACTGCTAGGGTAGGCGCGCGGGGCTGCGCCTGGCTCGATCGAGCCTTTGCCAAACCGGGCGGGATCTCGCCTGCCCACACCATGGCAACGTAGCGGCGGGGTCGAACTCGCCCTTCGCAAGTATACGACGCCAGGGGGCCGCCAGCCTCCTGGCGTTTGCGCGTGCGTGGCCCGGTTGATCTGCGAAAAATCGTGTGAGCCACGTTTCTTATGCAGAACATGCGCGGCTGCGGCGAATGCGCTGCGTGCGCCGGCAACACGACCGAGAAAGGAACATTGCGATGGAACGCGAAGCCAGCGCCAGGCTTGTGGCCGGCGCGCTGCTGGTGGGCGCGAGCCTGCTCAGCGGCAATGCCGCGCTGATCAGTGCGGCCGGCGGCGTGGGCGTGAACTGGGCTTCGGAGCCGCTGGGCGAGCTGTGGCGCCTGGCTCTGCCGCCGGCCGGGCCA
>CALLYN010000937.1 GCA_937858455.1 uncultured Kouleothrix sp. | reverse complement strand
CCTGGCGCGCGGGCGCCTGGCCCAGGCCCGCGCCCACCACATTGCCCATGATGCACTCGTCGATCAGCGCGGCGTCGATGCCGGCGCGCTCGACGGCGGCGCGCACTGCCACGCCGCCCAGCTCAGTGGCGGGCACGGCGTTGTAGGCGCCCTGGAACTTGCCGATCGGCGTGCGCGCGGCGCCAACAATCACAATATCGCTATCATTCAGCATGGTCGTTTCTCGCTTTTGCATTCTCGAGGGCACAAAAAAGCCCGCATGCAAGCACGCAGGTCGGCGGCGCGGCGGACACTACAGCGTGCTCGTCCGTGCGAACAAGGCTCGTATATACTAGCAGAAAACCGCCGATCGATCAACTGCCGCCGAGCACCCTGCAGGGCTCGTGCAACGTTTGTCGACCCCTCCCCCTACCCCCTCCCCTGACAAGGGAGGGGTTAACACATCTGGCTGTGAGGTGCGGTCGCGGCGGCGACCGCACCTCACCCCCCTCGCCCCCTCTCGCGCGCGCGCGAGAGGGGGCGAGGGGGGTGAGGGCCGACGTTGCACGAGCCCTGGAGCACCCTGGCGCGAAGATCGGGAAGCCCTGCCAGTCGAGCGTTACGAACACGAGGCTGCGCGCCGGGCGGCGGCTCATGCATCGCGCACATCCGCAGCGTTCGGGCCGAGCAGTGTGCCGCCAAATGTCAGCTGCACGCTTGTGACTTGCGCGAGATCAAGCCAGCCGTTGGTGCTAGAGCTGAAGTCGATCGTCCAGGTGGCGAACGGGCTCAGCCCGGTGAAGCCCTGCGCCGGGTCGCCGATCGTGCCCGCCACAGTGGCTTGGCCCAGCGCGTAGTTGTATTCATAAAACACCAGGCGCGGCGCGTGCGTGAATATCAGCGTGGTGCCATCCGGCGCTTCGCGCGCGTCGGCGCCGTGCTGGGTCAGGTTCAGCTGAAGCAAGGTCGGGTTTTCGATCGTGCCAGGCGCCGGCGCCGGCACGCCGGGCAGGCTTACGGTCAGCGTTTCGGCGGTGACAATATAGGTGTTGACAAACGGGTTGGGCGAAATTGTCGGCGCGATCTGCACGGTGAGCTGCTTGGTCGCGGCCAGCCGCGCGAACGCGCTGGGGTAGGTGGCGCTGTCGATGAATATCGAAACATTGCTGAACGGGCTGAACGGCCGGCCGGTGGTATTTTCGAGGTACGACTGCACGCTGGTTTCGAGCTGCCCGGCCGCAACCGAAAGCGAGGCCATGTCCAGGCCGCTAATAGCGAGCGGCTGCGCCACCACAGCCCAGTACTGGAACGCCTGGTTCTCCTGGTACAGGTTGTCGGCGATGTCGTTGCCGATCTCGACCAGCGCGTTTTGCAAAAACCCCAGGTAATCGGGCAGCGCGGGCTGCTGCTGGGCCGCCAGCAGCGCGGCGACATGCTCAAGCTCGGCCTGCTTCTGAGCGGCTTGCAGCGAAAGCTGCTGCAGTTTGGCGTACAAGCCAGTGTAGTTCAGCACCGTCTGGTTGCGCGCCTGGTTCAAGGCGATCAGCTCGTCCACGTCGTCTTCCACCACGCTGGCCTCGGGCAGGCCGCTGAAATACTGGTTGAGCAGCGTGTCGAACTGGTCGTCGGCCACGGCGATCAGGCCCGAGTTGGCGCCATACGTGCTGAGCGTGGTCTGCAGTTGGCCCCACGCGCCCGCCAGCGCGGTGTACCCCGCGTCGGACGGGATGAGCTTTTGCACCAGGTTGCCCGCGCTCTGCAGCAGGTTCGCGCCAGCGCTTTCGTAGCCTAAAGCGGTGGTCAGGTCCTTGATCTGGCCAAGCGCGTTAAACTCACCGTACGCGCTCGACAGGCCCAGCTGCACGATCGAGCTGAGCGCCGTGAGGACATCGGTGAAATCGCAGCCGGTTTGCTGCTTGGTGTACTGCTGCTGGAGCGTTTTGAAATCCTGAGTGATGACGTCAACCTGCTGGGCGATCTGCAGCCCGAGCTTGCCGATCTGCGCGTCGAGCGCGTCGATCTGTTGCTGCAGCGAGCTTTCGGCGGCTTGGAGGTTCGCCAGGTCGGCCTGGATCGAGGTGGAAGCGTTTTGCGCGGCGGCGGCCTGCTCGGAAGGCTGGCTGGCGCTGTTGAATTGCTGAAGCACGCCGTTGCCAAGCGCAAGCTGCTGGGTCACGCGGCCGTCGAGCCAGTTCCAGGTCAGCACCGGCGCCCAGTTGAGCGGGTCGCCGTAGTAATTCAGCCCTGCGTTGAGGCGCGCCAGCTCGAGCCCGGCGGCCTGGCAGATCGCGGCGCGCGTGGCTACGTCGGTGGGCAGCAGCCCGCTGATGGCGGGCTGCGGGGTGGTGTTGAACGGCGCCGTGACATTTTGTAGCCACACAAACAGCCCGATCACCGCCTGGTAGTCGCTTGCGCTTTGGGCATTCAGGTACGCCAGCTTGGCGGCGCGCTGGGTGAACAGCAGCTGGTACAGCGCCAGCGCCGGCGCGATCTGGCTGTACGTGTACGTCCCAGGTTGGCCGAACGCGGCGCCGTTGAACGCCGCATTTCCGCCCTGCTCGAGCGCGCCCAAGGCGCCGCCAAACGCGGCCGGCGCGCCATTCGCGCCAGCGGATCCTTTCGGCGCCGTCACCTGCTGAGACGGGCCGTCGAGGATGCCGACGTAGTATGTGCCGCCCTGCCCGCCTGCCCCCGCATGCCGGCAAGTCATTGGTTAAAAGATGATTTATCCGCTGGCACGCTCCTTGCTGATAAGAGGTTCCAGGCGTCAAACGGGGACGCCAAGGAACAGGAATCCATCCATGAAGAAGTTTCTTCTGGCAGGCGTGACGGCGGTTTCCTTGGGTCTGGTGGCCGGCACGGCCCATGCGGCGCTGACCCTTTCCGGCGGCACGGGGGGCACGATCCCCGGCCTGCCCTCGACCAACAATTCGCTGACCCCGCTGGGCTTCACCACGCCGCTGGGCGGCTACTACGGCGCCCAGGTCAGCGCCGATCCCGGCGTGCTGACCTTTGAATACCTGGGCCGCGAAGCGCAGGGCACCAACATCTTCAACTACACCGGCGCGGGCGGCGGCTCGATCTCGAACCAGGTCAGCCCGGACAACAGTTTCTCGCTGGTTCCGTACGCTTCCTTCTCGCGGTCGGTCGCCGGCGGCACGGTGGCGTTCAACTTCAGCACCAACGTGGCGGGCGCGATCGGCACCGCCTGCGGCGCCGGCTGCGTGCAGGTGACCAACGGCAGCAACCCCGACGCCAGCAACCCGCTGGCCTCGCAGAACCGGCTGAACTTCTTCGCCCATGTCGGCAACCCGCCGGGCGGCACCGGCAGCGGCAACGGCGGCACCAGCGGCAACGTGGTCTACCTGTTCCTGGATGACTCCGGCCCCGGCGCCGCGTGCGGCATCCCGGGCGTGGGCAACCCC
>CALLYN010000936.1 GCA_937858455.1 uncultured Kouleothrix sp. | reverse complement strand
CGCCCGCCAGCAGCGACGGGCCGCGCGGCGCACCCATCGTCGTCATCAGCCGGCCGGCGGCCGCGCCATTCGCCGCCAGCGCCAGCAGCAGCACCAGGTTGTAGGCCAGCACCTCGTCGCCGCCGAGCAGCCAGAGCGGCGCGAACACCAGCCCGGTGGCCGGCTGCGGCTCGGAGAGCGCAAACGCGCCAGCAAGCGGGTAGAAGATCGGCGCCTGCCAGTAGCCGGCGTAGCCCGCCAGCAGCCGGTCGGCATTCCAGCGCAGCGTCCACAGGTTGAACAGCGCCACCGTGGCCGGCGCCTCGCTGCCGATCGGCAGATGCGTGCGCAGGTGCAGCGCCAGCGGCCAGCTCGCCAGAATCGCCACCAGCAGGTAGAACAGCGCCAGCGCGGCGCGGCTATAATAGTGCCTGTGATCACGAATCGCTGCTGACATAGGGGTGTCACTCGGGGCTGCTAGACTTATGGCATATTCGATTCGACAGCAGGAGGCATCCCAATGGCAGCAACACCCGCGCTCGATTTTGTGCTCTTCCACGTGGCCGATCTCGGCTCGGCGCTGGCATTCTTTAGCGAGAAGCTCGGCTGCGCGCGCGTGCTCGATGAAGACGCCCCAGGCTTCCATTTTCTCCGTGGCGGGCACGGCGTCGATTTCGGCCTGGCGCAGGTGCACCCCGGCGGGCCGGCCGCCGGCACAGTGCAGGTGTACTTCAAAACCGCCGACCTGGAAGGGGCGCGCGCGGCGCTGCTGCGCCAGCAGGTGGACGCCGCGCCAATCGTGAGTTTGCCGTTTGGCCCGGTGTTCGATGTCGGCGCGCCCGACGGCTTCGCGCTTACCCTGCTTGGCGCAGTGTAGCCGGCCGAACGCAGCATCAGTTCGCGGCGCGCTCGTCGCCAGCAGCTGCGCTCACGGCGCGGCTGCTGGCGGCTGCGCGGCCGCACGGCGCCCGATTGATACAAGCAGAAAGGCCCACCGATGAACCACACGAGCAGCGGGACGCTGGCGGCGACCGCGCCCTTCGATTTCGAGCTGTCGCTGCGCTTCATCGGCGGCTTTCGCCCGGTGGCGGGCGAGCAGCGCGCGGCCGAGCGCACGCTCACCAAAGCGCTGTTCGCGAACGGCCAGCCGATCGTCGCCCAGCTCGCCGATGCCGGCTACGAAGCCACGCCCCGGCTCGCCTACACGCTCCACGCCGACCGGCCGATCGACCCGGCGACGCAGCGCGCGGCCGATGATCGGCTCAGCTTCTTTCTCAGCCTGAACGACGACCTGCGGCCATTCTACGCGCTCGCCGAGGCCGACCCGATCTTCGCGCCGATCGCGCGGCAGCTCTACGGTTACCACCAGGTCAAGTTCCTCACGCCATTCGAGAACGCCGCCTGGGCCGTGCTGACGCAGCGCAACTCGATCGCGGCGGCGCGCGGGCTGAAGCAGCGCCTCACCGAACGCTACGGCGCTAGCCCAACCCTGGCCGGCCAGCGCTACCCGATCTTCCCCGAGGCCGCCGCGCTAGCCCAGGCCGACCCGGCCGAGCTCTTCGATCTGCTGCCGGCGATGCGCCGCGCCGAATACCTTCAGGCGGCAGCGCAGGCATTCGCGCACGCCGACGAGGGCTGGCTGCGCACGGCGCCGTACGACGAGGCCGAGCGCTGGCTGCGCGGCATCAATGGCATCGGCGCCTGGTCGGCCAGCTTCATTCTGCTGCGCGGGCTGGGCCGCACCGAGCGCCTGCCGGCCGGCGAGAGCAAGCTGGCCGCCGCTGTCGAAAAGCACTACGCGGGCGGGCGCAGGCTCTCGCCGGCGGCTATGGCCGGGCTCGGCGCGCGCTATGGCGCCTACCAGGGCTACTGGGCGCACTACATGCGGGTGGCGGGCTGAGGCCGGCACAGGCCGGCCTGCGCCTGGCGTTCCTTACTCTCCCTCGGCAGATCTGCTGCGCCTTCGGTGCTGCCGTAGGCAACGTGCCGCAGCTCGATGCAGAACAGAGCCACTGCGTAAGTTCTCGTCAAGACGCGCTGGCGTCTTCGTCGGGCGGCGCTTTCGCCCGCCCATAGATCCGCGTGAGCGTCGCCAGCCGGTCGGCAAGCTCGAGCGTGAGCGCGCCGGCGTGGTAGCGCCAGCCCCAGTTGCCGCCGGCGCGGCCGGGGGTATTCATGCGGCCCTCGCTGCCGAGCGACAGCACATCCTGCATCGGCACGATCGCCGTCTCAGCCACCGACGCCAGCGCCAGCCGGATGAAGTCCCAGCCGACGTCGCTGCCATCGCGGCCAAGGTACAGCTGCACAGCGCGGCGCTCGTGGTCGGGCAGCGTGCGCCACCAGCCCAGCGTCGTGTCGTTGTCGTGCGTGCCGCTGTACACCACGCAGCGCTGTGCGTAGTTATGCGGCAGGTACAGATCCTGAGGGTCGCCGCTGCCGAACGCGAACTGCAGCACCTTCATGCCGGGGAAGCCCAGATCGTCGCGCAGCGCCTCGACATCGGGCGTAATCACGCCGAGATCCTCGGCAATAATCGGCAGGCTGCCGAGCGCAGCGCGCACCGCCTCGAACAGCGCGGTGCCTGGCCCAAGCACCCAGCGCCCGTTGATCGCGGTTTCCTCGCCAGCCGGCACCTCCCAGTAGGCCGCAAAGCCGCGGAAGTGATCGATCCGCACGATATCGACCAGCGTGAGTGTCGCGCGGAAGCGCTCGATCCACCAGCGGTAGCCCGACTGCGCCAGCTCGTCCCAGCGATACAGCGGGTTGCCCCACAGCTGCCCGGTGGCGCTGAAATAGTCGGGCGGCACGCCGGCCACCACCGTGGGAGCGCCAGCGTCGTCCAGCTCGAAGATCGCGCGGTTGGCCCACACGTCGGCGCTATCGTACGCCACGAAGATCGGGATGTCGCCGATGATCTGGATGCCGCGCACGTTAGCGTAGGCCTTCAGCTCGCGCCACTGCTCGAAGAACAGCCACTGCATATACGCGTGGCGCTCGGTCTCGGCGCTGAGGCGGCTGCCCCACTCGCCCACGGCGGGCGCCTCGCGCCGGGCGATCGACGGCTCCCAGCCATTCCAGCTCGCGCCGCCGTGGGCGTCTTTCAGCGCCGCGAACAGCGCGTAGTCGGCCAGCCAGGCGCGCTGCTCGGTACGAAACGCGGCGAAGGCATCGCGCTGGGCCTGGCTGGCCGCGTGCTTGAAATGCTCGAACGAGCGCCGCAGCGCCGCCTGCTTGAACGGGATCACCGCGCCGTAGTCGACACTCTGGTCGGAAAACTGCGCGCCGGCCAGGTCGTCGCTCACCAGCAGCCCCTGGGCCAGCAGTCGGTCGAGGCTGATCAGCAGCGGGTTGCCGGCAAACGCCGAAAAGCCCTGGTATGGCGAGTCGCCGTAGCCGGTTGGGCCGAGCGGCATCACCTGCCAGAGCTGCTGGCCAGTCGCCGCCAGAAAGTCGACAAATGTATAGGCGGCGTCGCCCAGGTCGCCAATGCCCCACCGCCCCGGCAGCGAGGTCGGGTGCAGCAAAATACCGCTCTTGCGTGTCATCGCGTATCCTTTAAAGTAGCTGGTTTTTTGATTGATGGCATAGTATACTAGCTTTTTCGGAATGCAATGCGGTGGAAGCAATGCCACAGAAACCAAACTCGCGCCTGGTATACAGCACCGACCCCGCGCCCGACGACGCGCCAGCGCCGGCGGCCTACCCCTCGGCCGCGCAGCAGACAGCGCGGATCTGGCGCGACCGCGCGCGCCGGCGCGGCAAGACCGTGACGGTAATCGGCGGGCTGCAGCACGACCCGGCCACCTTCGAGGCGCTGCTCAAGCGGCTCAAGCAGCAGTGTGGCGCGGGCGGCACATACAAAGACGGCGAGATCGAGATCCAGGGCGATCATCGCGAGCGCGTGGCCGCAGCGCTCGGCGCTATGGGCTACAAGATCAAGCACGTCGGCGGCTAGGCGCAATACCTTTTAAGACATACGCAGGTGGCGCCCTCAGCCTTCGGCAGAGCGGTACTCTATCTCCGTATCGTGTCCATTTTCCGCGCTCCGCGCGGAAAATGAACACAGAAGATCAACACGTGCCATGTTGCCGCAGGCTCAATCGCGTACCGTGAGGAAGCCAAATCACGCAAGCGCGTAACTCCTAATCTTTCACATACGGTGAGTATAGGCGTTTGCCACAGCCGGGCTGCAGCCGCATAGTCTTTGCGTCTTTGTGGCTATGTGAAATGTATGGGGGGCTAGGCGAGGGCGTGCGAGGGCGCGCAACCAACTGGTCGGAAGCGCCGAGGATCAATGCTGCGCTCAGCCTTCGAGCGGATCGAGCGCGGCATTCCAGGCTTTCATGCGCTCGGCATCGCCGCCGGCGTCGGGGTGATGCAGGCGCGCCATGGCCTTGCGAATAGCCCGCGCCTCGTCGGGCGTCAGATCGAGCGTCAGGCCGCCGATCTTAAACGGCACCGCAGCGTTCTCGGCGCGCGAGCGCCACAGCTCCAGATCCTGCTCGAGCGCGGCATGCTCGCGGCCGGCCTCAGCCAGGTTCTCGATCGTCTTCTTATGCGCGCGCACAATCTCGGCGTGGCGCTGCTGCTCTTTGCCAAGCTGGCGCGTGAGCGCGCCGATCGTCTTGTACGCCTCGCTGAGCTCGCGCTGCAGCAGGGCCACCTCGGGGTCGGGCGAGGGTGTATAGGGCTCGTGGTGCGTCTCGGGCATTGTGTCTCTCGCAGGGGCCGCGCGGCCAAAAAGCGAAGGTGAGGGATTGCCGCTGTGCGCCGCAACCGCCCCACCCCCCAATCGAAACATACGCCGCTTCAGCCGCGCGCCTTGCGCCTGATCTGGAAGGTCATATACAGGCTCAGCACCACATAGTAGGCCATATACAGCAGCGAGAAGTTCACCAGTAGCGGGTTGGGGTTCGGCATCTGGATGAGGATCAGCACAAAGCTCACCAGCCACAGCGCGCTGAGCGTCAGCGTTGTCGAGCGGAACGCGACAGTGCGCGTGGGGTAGAGGTAGCGGATCGGCACGAACACCATGATCGACCAGAAGATCAGCACCACGCCGACGGTGAACGGCGAAAGGTTCAGCACGATCGCGTAGAATGCGATCACGTTCCAGTAGCTTGGGAAGCCAAGAAAGAAATGATCGTCGGTTTTAGCGTCGACGCGGCAGAACTGGTAGCTCGAGGCCAGCAGCGGCAGGGCGGCGATCGCCATCCCGGCAACGCCGGGCGGCAGCAAGTCGAGCTGCCAGATCAGCAGGATGGGCGCGAACACATACGTCAGGTAGTCGACGATATCGTCGAGGCGGCGGCCATCGAACCACGGCAGCATCTCGCTGACGCGGAAGCGCCGGGCCAGCGAGCCGTCGGTGCCGTCGACAATCAGCGTAATCAGGCTGATCCACAGCGCCTGAACTGCGTTGCCCTGGATAGCGGCCAGAACCATCAGGAAGGCCAGCACCGCGCCACTGGCAGTGTAAAGGTGGACGGCAGCCGCGCTTACCTGCGACCATCGCGACGTGCTTCGCTGGATCATGATGCTCCTTCAATGGCAGGCATATGCCGCGTATCAGAGTTAAAATTCACAAATATTCATAAGTGTAACGCCTCTGACGCCGGCCGTCAATTGCCATATTATGGCACTTGCTGCTCTACCGCCGGGTCGATCGCCAGCAGGGTACGGCTAATCCAGCCGGTGACTGGCTGGCCATTGCGGCTGTAGCTGATCTTGAACCACGAGGCATCCTGGTTCTTGCCCAGCAGCTGCACGATCTCGCCGGCGCTCACCTGGCCGATCGGCTTGCCGCTGACCGGCTGCTCGCGCACATTGCCGCCGTTTGCCACGCTGGCGCTCAGCACCACGGGCTGCCGGGCCACGGCCGTGGCGGTGCGCGCGGCCACCAGCGTGGCGGTGGCGTTCAGCTCGGCGAGC
>CALLYN010000935.1 GCA_937858455.1 uncultured Kouleothrix sp. | reverse complement strand
CGCCCAGCTCGGCCACCGAGTCGTCGCCATAGCCGATCAGCACGCGCTCGTAGAACGCCTCGGCCTGCCGCACCGCCACGAGCTGGTCGGCGCCGCTGGCGGCCGCGCCGCCGACGATCGCGGCGAACCCCGACTCGGGCGCCTGGATGAATTCGTCGAGCAGAATGCGCCGCAGGCTTTTGTCGGTGCGGCTGTAGCGCGAGAACAGCGCGCCCTTCACAACTTCGGGCAGGTTGCGCAGCCCAAAGATCGGCGCGTCGAGGTCGGTGACAAACGGCGCCAGCAGCGCGCGCTCCGCGTCGCTGAAGCTGTCGCCCCACGGGTCGGTTGCCGGTATCGCCATGCTATCGTTGCTCCTGAGGTTGCGCAGGCCCTGATTGCCCTGGCGCAATTCTATCATAGGCCGTGCGAGCGGTGGTAAAATAAAGAGATGTAGCTAGCTGTATAGCGCGTCGCAATCTCTCAAATCGCACGGCTTACGCGGTCGCCTCCCGCCTGGGGGGCATGGCGCTGGCCCGGCCGCCACCGCGTAAGCTCCGTCAATGCAATCGCTACAAGAGGCGCGTTTCATGAGCGACGATCTCCAATCCGAAGCCCAGCTCACCGACGACCTGCGCGACCTGATGTCCGCAACACCCTGGAATATCGCGCTGATCACACACACCGGCACGATCGAGATGGTCAGCGAGCCGCTGCTCAAGCTGCTTGGCGCGAGCCGCGAGCGCCTGCTGGGCCGGCCGTTCACCACGCTGGTGCAGCCCGCCGAGCGCGCGCGCCTGACGGCTGCCATGCGCCAGGCCACGGCGGCGCGCGCCCACCGGCCGCTGCGCACGCACCTCGTCGGCGCCGGCGGCATCCTGATCATGGCCGAGATCGAGCTGTACGTCGCCGCCGAGGGCCGGCCCGCGCTCACTGCGGTGATCTACCCCACCTCGGTGCTGCACCGCCGCGAGCAGATCGTGCTGCAGTTCAACCAGCTCATCCCCCAGCTGCTCGCCGCCGCGTCGCCCGACGAGCTGTACGGCCGCATCCAGAAGACCATGCAGCCGCTAGGGATCGGCATGCTGACGCTGGCGCTCGACCCGGCGGCCGGCACGCTGCGGATCGAGCACCTGAGCGCACCGCAGCGCGTGCGCGAGCTGCTCAAGCGCGCGGCGCAGCTCGACCTTGCGGCGATCCGCATTCCGGCCGACGCGCCGGTGTTCCGCGAGGTGATCGAGCAGCAGCAAACGCTGTTTCTCGACCAGTTCCGGCCGCTGGTGCAGGCGCTGCTGCCGCCGCACAGCGCCAGGGTGGTGCAAGCGCTGCTGTGGGCCGTCGGCGCGCCAGGCAGCATTGCGGCGCCACTGCTGCTTGGCGCCGAGGTGCGCGGCGTGCTGCTGGTGTGGAGCCACGCGATCCGCTCCGAGCAGGCGCCGTTTATCGAGGCCTTCGCGCACCAGATCGCCGCGCTGCTGGCGCAGCTTGAGTTGCGCCGGCAGATCCAGCGCCAGATGCAGCAGCTGATGTCGCTCGCCGTCACCGCGCAGGCCGTCACCGGCACCGGCCTGCTCGCGGCGGCGCTGCGCACGGTGTGCGAGCAGGCGCACCGGCTGTTCGACGCGAACTATGTCACGATCGCCCGGCCGGTGCCCGGCGCCGAGCTGCTTGAGTGCGTGATGGCGTTTGGCGCCGAGGGCGAGCGCTGGATCGGCGCGCGCGGCTCGTACGATACCAGCATCGCCGGCAATGTCATGCGCAGCGGGCACGGCATCTGCGTGCCCAGCGTTGCGCTCGACCCGCGCGCGCACGCGGCGTTCCGCGATGGCCAGGTGGTGCGCTCGTCGATGGCCCAGCCGCTGCTGCACCAGGGCGCCGTGCTCGGCGTGCTGACGGTCGGCCACCGCACCGAAGGCCAGTTCGGCGCCGACGACCTCGAGCACCTGGGGCGCTACGCCGAGTATGCCGCGATTGCGATCGCCAATGCCGAGCTGCACAGCGCGCTCCTGCAGTCCGAGGCCGAGCAGCGCCGCCAGCGCCGCGAGCTTGCGGCGCTGCTGCAGTTCAACGAGGCGATCAACGCCTCGCTCGATCTCGCCACCGTGCTACACGAGGGGCTGCGCGTGCTCGCCGAGCTGGGGCTGCTCGCGATGGGCGGCGTATACCTCGCCACGCCGCACGGCACGTTCGAGCTGCACGCCTCGCACAATGTTCCGGCCGAGCTTCTCGCCGAGTTCAAGCGTGTCGACATTGCGCAGCTGGCGATTGGCCGCACGCTGCTCGACGCCACCAGCCTGCGAGCCGTCGACGCCGAGACGATCGCCCGGATCAATGCGCTGCACCCGGCGCTCATACCGCTGGGCATTACCAGCATGTGCCTGGCGCCGCTGGTGGCCGATGGCCAGATGCTCGGCGTCTTGATCGTCAACCACAACGACGGCCAGCCGCTCGGCGACGACGAGCAGCGCCTGATCGAGACGGTGGCGCAGCAGCTGGCCCAGGCGATCGCCAAAGCCCAGGTGCACAAGGCGCTGCACACAAGCGCCAGCGCCAACGCCCGGCTCTACCGCGAGGCCGAGGCCACGCGCACCTACCTGAACACGCTGATCCACAACACCCCCGACCTGCTGCTGACCCTCCGCCCCGACTATACGATCCACGTGATCAACCCCGAGCGCCTGGTGTCGTCGCGGCTGGGCGGCGGCGAGATCGAGGGCCAGAACGCAATCGAGATGGCGCCCGCGCATATGCACTCGGCGCTGTATGCGCGCTGGCAGGCGCTGCAGCGCGGCGAGCCTCAGTCGTTTGAGATCGAGGTTGCCGACGTGAACGGCCGCCCGCTGTATGTGCTGCTCTCGGCCGCGCTGATCGCCGACTACGGCGAGGTGTTTGTGATCATCAAGGACGTGACCGACCAGCGCGAGCAGGCGGCCCAGCAGCACCAGATCGAGAAGCTCGCCGCCCTCGGCCGCCTGATCGCCGGCGCGGCCCACGAGCTGAACAACCCGCTGGCGATGATCCTCGGCCTGGCGCAGCTCCAGCTTGGCGACAGCCTGCCCGACGAGCTGCACGACGATTTCGAGAAGATCGAGCGGGCGGCGCTGCGCGCGCGCGCGATCGTCCAGCAGATGCTCAGCTTCGCGCGGCCCCAGCCGCCACAGACCGAGCCGGTGCCGCTTCGCCCCCTGGTGAGCGAGGCGCTCGACCGGCTGGCCGGCGCGCTGCACGCCCAGCAGATCGCGGTGCAGGCCGAGCTGGACCCGAACCTGCCGCCGGTGAGCGGCGACCCCAACCAGCTCAGCCAGGTGCTGTTCAATGTGCTCAACAACGCCGTGCAGTCGATGACCGACAGCCCGCCCGAGCAGCGCCGGCTGCGCATCAGCGCCAGCGCCGCCGACCACAAGGTGCTGGTTGCGATCGAAGACAGCGGGCCGGGCATCGAGCCGCACAACCTGCCACGCATCTTCGACCCGTTCTTCACCACCCGCGCGATCGGCAAGGGCACCGGGCTGGGCCTGGCAATCAGCCACGCGATCGTCCAGCAGCACAACGGCCAGATCTGGGTCAACAGCCAGCCGGGCCAGGGCGCCACGTTTTTCATCCAGCTGCCGATCGCGTCAGCGCCCGCCGTGTCTGCGGCCGAGGCCGAGCTGGCGCTCGACACGCTGGCCGGCGCGCGCGTGCTGGTGGTCGAAGACGAGGAGCCGCTACGCGACGTGGTGGCCGCCGCGCTCAAGCGCCACGGCGCGGTGGTCGACGCCGCCGCCGGAGGCCAGGAAGCGCTCGCGCTAGCCTCGGCCGGCGCGTACGCGCTGATCATCAGCGACCTGCACATGCCTGGCCTCGACGGGCCGGCGCTCTACGCGCAGCTGCGGCCGCACCAGCCCGACCAGCGCTGGCTGATCATCACCGGCGATACCCTCAGCGGGCACAGCCAGCGCTTCCTGCGGCGCACCGGCCTGCCGGTGATCGCCAAGCCGTTCACCACCGACCAGCTGGTGCGCGGGGTGCTCGGCTGCCTCACCAAAAGCCCCGGCTAGCTGCCGCCGCATCGCGTATAATTTGCCGCACCTGTATAAACGCCGACAACCAAGGAGAGCGCCATGCTGATCACCCTGCATGACACACCAGCCATCCAACTGCATCCCAACGACGACGTCGCGATCGCGCTGGTGCCGCTTGCGGCGGGCCGCCAGATCGAGCTGGCCGGCTACGCGCCGCGCCTGGCGCGCGCGATCGACGCCGGGCATAAGTTCGCGCTGCGCCCGGTCGAGCCTGGCCAGCCGGTGCGGCGCTACGGCCAGGTGATCGGCTTCGCGACCCACACGATCGCGCCGGGCGACCACGTACACAGCCACAACCTCGCCGTCGGCGACATGCGGCTCGACTACCAGATCGGCGCCGAGGCGCGCCCGGTGGCGCTGGTGCCGGCCGAGCAGCGCCGCACATTTCAGGGCTACCGCCGCGCGCACGGCCGCGCCGGCACGCGCAACACCGTCGCGGTGCTCGGCACCGTCAACTGCTCGGCGCATACCGTGCGGCGGATCGCCGCGCGCGCCCGCGCCGAGCTGCTGCCGCGCTTCCCGAATGTCACCGATGTGATCGGCATCGCCCACCACAGCGGCTGCGCCTCCAAGACCGCCGGCTACGAGATCGAGATGCTGCGCCGCACGCTGGCCGGCTTCGCGCGCAACCCCAACGTCGCGGCCTACCTGTTCGTCGGCCTCGGCTGCGAGGCCAACCAGTTCGAGGACCTGTTCGCGAGCCAGCACGACCGCCTGGGCAACCCGCGCTTGCCGCCGTACCTCGGCATTCAAGACACCGGCGGCGTGGCGGCGACGATCGACGAGGGCCTGAGGCTGCTGGAAGGGCTGCTGGCGCGCGCCAACCAGAGCACGCGCGAGCCCGTGCCGCTGAGCGAGCTGGCGCTGGCGCTGCAGTGCGGCGGCAGCGACGGCTTCAGCGGCGTGACGGCCAACCCGGCGCTGGGCTACGCGGTGGATCTGCTGGTGGGGCAGGGCGGCACGGCGGTGCTGAGCGAGACGCCCGAGATCTATGGCGCCGAGCACCTGCTGACGCGCCGCGCCGTGAGCCGCGCGGTCGGCGAGAAGCTGATCGAGCGCGTGCGCTGGTGGGAGGAGTACACCAGCCGCGAGGGCTTCATGATCGACAATAACCCCGCGCCGGGCAACAAGGCCGGCGGGCTCACCACGATCTACGAGAAGTCGCTTGGCGCGGTGGCCAAGGGCGGCAGCATGCCGCTACAGGCGGTGTACGAGTACGCCGAGCCGATCGACGAGCACGGCTTTGTGTTTATGGATACCCCCGGCTACGACCCGGTGTCGGCGACCGGGCAGGTGGCGGGTGGCTGCAACCTGATCGCCTTTACCACCGGGCGCGGCAGCTGCTTCGGCTTCAAGCCCGCGCCGAGCATCAAGATCGCCACGAACAATACCACGTACGAGCGCATGCGCGGCGATATGGATATCAACGCCGGCCGCATCCTCGAGGGCGCGACGATCGAGCAGGTCGGGCGCGAGATCTTCGAGAAGCTGATCGCGGTGGCCTCGGGCGAAAAGAGCCTGAGCGAGGCGCAGGATATTGGCGAGGAGGAGTTCAACCCCTGGATCGTCGGGGCGACGATGTAGCTGGCGGAAGTCACTTTTCAGTTCGACAAAGGACGAAGGGCGATGGACAATAGCGCCATCGTCCTTCGTCCTTTGCTCGCACCATAATATTGCGCCTCTACAGCGCCTGCGCGTGCCCCGCCCGGCTTCGGCAAGCCGAACAGCGCAGCTACCGTAGGCTCTAAAAATAAAACTTCGGGGGCGGCACTGCCACCCCCGAACTCCCCACCGTCGATTGTCGCCGGGTGCTTACGCCGCCTTGCGCCGGCCCGCCTCGGCCGGCGCAGCCGCGCCCTCGGGCGAC
>CALLYN010000934.1 GCA_937858455.1 uncultured Kouleothrix sp. | reverse complement strand
GGCGGCTTCGCCGCCCCCAAACCCCCACCAAAGTGTAAGTCATCAAGCGAATTTGATATAACACCCCGCCTGCGCCGGCGCGGGCCGTGTGGCGGTGCGCCGCTCAATTGCCAAAACCGGTATTACAAACCAAAAAACCATCTTTTTCGTTGGGCAAACTTTTTACATTTCCAACATTATATCCCGCAGTATAAAGAAAAATAAGCGCCGATTTATCCGAATTCGGCTGAAGATTCGTTTTTAGTATGTACAGCAGCAATGCCCGATTGTGAATTTAATATCGTTCTACCTGCTTAGAAGTAACCGGCTCATGAATTTATTGCATACAGCTACGTAAAAACCTTGGCTATTTTCATTCAAATCTATACATCTATGCAAATCATGCTATACTACTCCACACTCCCTGCACACTGGCACGCTGCGAACGAACACATGCTCGGTTCGTCTTGCCCTGAATCGCCCAGGATTGGTACCGCGACCACAGACGAGGTTCCTATGTTCAAACGCCTACCCTGGCTGGCGGCGCCCGTCGCGCGCCGGGCAATGCTTGTGGCCGGTGTAGCGCTGCTGTTTTTTCTGTGTGCCAGCGCCAGCCGGCTGCTGGTGATCGAGCCGCTGCGGGTGGCGGTGGTCTGGCCGCCAAGCGGCCTGCTGCTGGCGGCGCTGCTGCTGAGCGAGCGGCGCACCTGGCCGGGCTTGCTCGGCGCGGTATTCGCCGCCAACCTGCTGGCAAACGCGCTCACCGACATGGCTCCGGCGGCAAGTGCCGGCTTGGCGCTCGCCAACTGCGCCGAGGCGGCGCTGGTAGCCGCGATTGTCGCGCGCCGGGTTGGCGCGCCGCTCGCAGTACGCCGGCTGCGCCAGGCCGGCGGGTTCGTCTTGTGGGGCGCGGTGCTCGGCAACGCGCTCGCGGCGCTGCTTGGCGCGGCGGTGTCGTACCTAGCATTCGGCATGCCATTCGCCAATGCATGGCTGGCCTGGTGGATCAGCGATGGGCTGGGAATGCTGCTGGTTGGCGCCGCGCTGCTGGCCTGGTTTGGCGACCCCAGGCCGGCGGGGCAGCTGTCGCTCGCCTGGCTGGCCGAGCTGGCGCTGCTATTTGCCAGCTCGCTCGCGGTGGCGCTGTTCACCTTCGCCACCGCGCCGAGCTTATTTCGCTACACCTACCAGATCTTCCCGTTTGTGATCTGGGCCGCCGTGCGCTTTGGCCCGCGCCAGAGCACCCTGATAGCCCTGCTGCTGGCGGCGGTGGTGCTGGGGGCCACGGCGCAGGGCAGCGGGCCGTTCGCCACAGCCGGCGAGCCGCCGCTCTGGCAGATTCAATCGGCGCAGATCTTTCTGTGGGTCGTGAGCATCTCGGCGCTCGTGCTGTCGGCGATCGTGCAAGAGCATCAGCAGGCCAAAGGCGATCTGCAGCACGCCCAGAATAGCCTGCAGTATGCGCTCACCGGCCTCGAGCAGCGCGTCGCGGCGCGCACCGCCGAGCTGACTGCAGCGAACATGCGGCTCCAGCAAGAGATCGGCGAGCGCGAGCGCGCCGAGACGTTCCTCAGCACGGTGCTGCGCCAGCTGCCGATCGGCGTCACGATCGTCGACGCGCCCTCGGGCCAGACGCTGCGCCGCAACGCCGAGGCCGACCGCATCCTGGGCCAGATCAGCACCGCTCGCTCGCTGCAGCTTTTTCACCCCGGCGGCCAGCCCTACCAGCCCGACAATACCCCGATCGCCCGCGTGCTGCGCGAGCACATCGTCGTGCGCCAGGAGAATATGATCTTGCGGCGCGGCGACGGCAGCGAGGTGGTGCTGGCAGTAAACGCCGCGCCGGTCTACGACACGGCCGGGCAGCTGCTGGCCGCCGTCGGCACCTTCCACGACATCTCGAACCTGCGCGAGATGGAAAGCACCCTGAGCCGTAGCCGGGCCCAGCTCGCCAGCGTGATCGACTCGGCGATGGACGCGATTATCACGATCGACGAGCGCCAGCGCATCACCATGTGGAACACCGCCGCCGAGCAGATGTTTCTGAGCCCGACGGCCCAGGCGCTCGGCCAGCCAATCGACCGCTTCATCCCCGCGCGCTATGCCGAGGCGCACCGCGAGCATATTTACGCCTTCGGCCGCACCGGCACCAGCAACCGCACCATGGGCGAGCAGCGCGCGCTGGCGGCGCTGCGCGCCAATGGCGAAGAGTTCCCGATCGAAGCCTCGATCTCGCAGGTGACGATCGAGGGCCACAAGCTCTACACTGTGATCTTGCGCGACATCACCGCGCGCGTGCGCGCCGAACAGGCGCTGCGCAAATCCGAAGAGCGCTTCTCGAAAGCGTTTCACCTCAACCCGATCGCCATGGTGATCAGCTCGCTGGCCGACGGGCGGATCATCGACGTGAATGATGGCTTCCTGCGGCTGTTCGGCCTCCCGCGCGACGAGGTGATCGGCCAGACCTCGCTGCTGCTGGATATGTGGCAGCAGCCCGCCGACCGCGCCCTGGCAATCGCGGCCATCCAGCGCGATGGCGCCCTGCGCGACATGGAGGTGCGCATTCGCGCCAGCGGCGAAAATCGCGACGTGCTGCTCTCGGCCGATCTGCTGCAGCTGGCCGGCGAGGCGTGCATCCTCACCACGCTCTACGACATCAGCGAGCGCAAGCACGCCGAGCAGGCGCTGCACGAGAGCCGCCAGCAGCTCCAGGCCATCCTCGACAACGCGCCGGCGCTGATCTCGCTCAAGCGGCCGAATGGCGACTATATGCTGGTGAACCGGCGCTTTGGCACGCTGTTTGAGCGCGCGCCCGAGACGATCATCGGCCGCAGCGACGCCGAGCTGTTTCCGCCCGCGCTGGCTGCGACGCTCCAGGCCAACGACCAGGCCGTGCTCCAGCGCGGCCGGCCGATCGAGCTGGAAGAGATCGTGCCGCTGCACGACGGGCCGCACACCTATAGCTCGATCAAGTTTCCGCTGGTCGATCTGCGCGGCGAGGCCTACGCGCTCTGCAGCATCGCCACCGACATCACCGAGCGCAAGCTGCTCGAGGCCCAGCTGGTACAGGCCCAGAAGATGGACAGCATCGGCCAGCTCGCCGGCGGCATCGCCCACGATTTCAACAACCTGCTTACGGCGATCAGCGGCTACACCGAGCTGGTGCTGGCCGGCCTGGCCACCACCGACCCCTCGCGCGACGACCTGGAGGAGGTGCTGAAGGCCGCCAACCGCGCCACCACGCTCACGCGCCAGCTGCTGGCATTCGCGCGCCGCCAGCCGATCGCCCCGCACGTGATCAACCTCAACACGCTCGTCACCGATATCGACAAGCTGCTGCGCCGCCTGATCAGCGAGGATATCGCGCTCGACATCCGGCTCACCCCCGGGCTCCACCCGGTGAAGGTCGACCCCGGCCAGATTGAGCAGGTGGTGCTGAACCTGGTGGTGAACGCGCGCGACGCCATGCCCGAGGGCGGCTACCTGCTGATCGAGACGGGCAATGTGATCCTCGACCCGCGCTACGCCCACGGCCACCTCGACATCCCGGCCGGCCGCTACGTGATGCTGGCCGTCACCGACAGCGGCATGGGCATGGCGCCCGAGGTGCAGGCGCACGTGTTCGAGCCATTCTTCACCACCAAAGATCCCGGCAAAGGCACCGGCCTGGGCCTCTCTACGTGCTATGGCATTGTGAAGCAGCACGGCGGCACGATCTGGATCTACAGCGAGATCGGCCAGGGCACCACCGTGAAGGTGTACCTGCCCGAGAGCGACGCGGTGCTGTCCACCTCGGCGCCCAAGCTCGACGCCCAGATGCCCGGCGGCGGCGAGACGATCCTGCTCGTCGAGGACGAAGACGCGGTGCGCGCGCTGGCCGCGCGCAGCCTGCGCGCCTGCGGCTACACGGTGATCGAGGCGATCAATGGCGCCGAGGCGCTGCGGATCGCGCGCGCCTACGCGCCGGCGACGATCCACATGCTGCTTTCCGACGTGGTGATGCCGCAGATGGGCGGCAAGGCCGTGGCCGAGCAGGTGACGGCGCTGTACCCGAACATCAGGGTGCTGTTCATATCCGGCTACACCGAGCACGCGACACTGCACAACAGCCGGATCGACGCCGGCAGCGCGTTTCTGCAAAAGCCGTTCACGCCCGCGCTGCTGGCGCGCAAGGTGCGCGATGTGCTCGATAACCTGTAGAAGTTATGCACTTGCGTGATTCGGCTGCCCTAAACGGCGAGATTGAGCCTGCGGCAGCTGTGTGCGGTTTTCCGCGCGGAAGAGGGGGGATTATTGTTGGCTGTGTGGTGCGGTCGCGGCCGCGACCGCACCACACAG
>CALLYN010000933.1 GCA_937858455.1 uncultured Kouleothrix sp. | reverse complement strand
CCTTGCTGCTGCCTCCCGTAGGAGTCTGGGCCGTGTCTCAGTCCCAGTCTGGCTGTCTGTCCTCACAGACCAGCTACCCGTCATCGGCTTGGTGGGCCGTTACCCCGCCAACGACCTGATGGGCCGCAGGCCCCTCCGACCGCGCGTTGCCGCTTTCCTCTTGCGAGCGTATGCGGGATTAGCGTGCCTTTCGGCGCGTTATCCCCCACGGTCGGGCAGGTTCCCACGTGTTCCTCAGCCGTGCGCCACTCAGAAGCCGAAGCCTCTGCGTGCGACTTGCATGCATTAGGCACGCCGCCAGCGTTCGTCCTGAGCCAGGATCAAACTCTTCATAGAATGGCTGGAGGGGTCGGAGCGAGCTCCGACGGACCACCAGCCGACGCTGGACGCGATGTGGTCATCATCACGATTCAGTTGTGAAGGTGCAGCCGGGCGGGCGAGACGGAAGGCGAACAAAAAACCAGGGGGCATCGACGCGGAGGCGTGCGAGCCACCTGGCGACGTCTCCGCTGCGGAGGCAGCGGCGCGGTTCGCGAGGGAGGGAGAAGCCCAAAGCCCGGATTGTTGGGTCTACCGCGGTGAAGCGGTGAGACGACGGCGACCAACGAGGCGCAGTATAGCACAGGTGCGGCGGGCTGTCAAGAGCAGCGGCGCAGCGGCGAGTGCGAGCAGCGCGTGGTTGTCAACGGAAGCGAGCCGTGCGGCGGTGGCCACCCGCACTCGCAACGTGGCGGAGTATACCACCCTCCCCCGTACTTGTCAAATCGTACTTGAACGGCCAGTGAAAAGGCGCTAGAGCTCTTCAGAATGCGCTTCGCACTGCACCGGCGACGGCACGTGGCCACTACAAGATTCGAGCAATTTTTGGGATTGCGTGCCGGTATCAGCGAACGATTGCGTTGGCAAGCTCGGCGATTTTGTCGGCGTAGGTGGTGCCGGGAACTGCCCAGCGCCCATTCAGGCCGCGCCAGGTGGAAGCCACACCGCGAAAGCCGGCTGGCAGCGGCCGATAGCCAAGCGCACGGGCGATCAGCGCGCGCTGAGCGGGAGTGGCCTGATCGTCGCGGAGCGCATAGGCCAACAGCCGCCCGGCATGGGCTGGCACCGACTCATCTTTCCAACTTGCGAACGAAACCCCTTCGAACCATACACCATCACGCATAGCCCACGCCCCGGCGGCAGGCTGAGCGGCATTGGAGCGGCCGGTGACCCCAATGCCAGCCGGATTGCGGCGCGGCCGCTGCGACCACCACGAGGTGAGGTTGCCAGTCTCGTGAATCATCTGGGCCAGCAGCATGACCGGATCCATGCCGACGCTGGCGCAGACCGCGAAGTAGGCCGGAACAATCGCGGTGCGAATATCGACCTCGGTATACTCGCCATGGGCGCGGACAAGCATAAAGCGGGCGCACTGCTCGGGGGTAGCCAGGATGGAGCCGGTGAGAATTGGGCTGTCGGCTGAAAACGGCATAGCCTCGCTCCTTCTATGGCTGCTTATGCTTATTAGTGCCTGTTTGAAAAGGGGGTACGCGAGGGGCCATACCCCGCTGCGCGCGAAAAAACCGCATACGCTGATCAAAAAGTACCGTTGGTATCTGATTGCTCTACGAGGCAAGCTTACGCGCGCCGACAGCGTTTTTCAGCAGCAATACCCGCGCGAACTAGGAGCAAGTTTGTTATTGTGCCAGCTCGCGCGCTTTGGCAAGATACAGCGCAGCAAGATCGACGTAGGTTTGGGCGTTGCGGCGAATGCGGGCAAGCTGGCCATCGCGCAGGTGCTTGACAACACCGGGGACGCCGACCACTAGCGAGTTTGGCGGCACGACGGTGCCTTCGGTGACGAGCGCGCGGGCGGCGATCAGGCAGCCGGCGCCGATCTGGGCGTGGTTGAGAATGACCGCGCCCATGCCGATCAGCACATCATCGGCGACGGTGCAGCCGTGCACGATCGCGCCGTGACCAATCGTCACACCATCGCCGATTGTAAGGTAGGCGTCGGGGTCGGCGTGCAGGACGCTACCATCCTGCACATTGGTGCGCTGGCCAATCGTGATCTGGCCTTTGTCGCCACGGATAACGACCATGGGCCAGACGCTGGAGCAAGCGCCGATGCAGACGGTGCCGTGAACGTAGGCATACGGCGAGACGAAGGCGCTTTGATCGATCTCGAGGTGATCGCCGAGATCGGGAAATTCGGTATTCGGCATAGCAACCTTTCTAGCCCCAGGCGGCCAGGCCATACGCGGCGGCGCCAAGCAGGGCGGCCTTGGGATTGAGGATGATATTGACTGGCATGCGCTCGAGCATCTCGGTGAAGCGACCCTTGTTGAGAAATGCGTCCATAAAATCCTGCTGCTGGAGCACCGGCAGAATGCGCGGCGGTATGCCGCCGCCGATGTAGAGGCCGCCGGTAGACAGAACCTTGAGCGCCAGGTTGCCGGCCTCGGCGCCGAGGATCGAGACGAACAGGCGCAGCGTTGCGACGCAGATCGCGCAGGGTCGCGCGGTATCGAGCCCGGCGGTGACGATCACGGGAGTGGGGTCGGCGGAGGCGGCGAGGCGCTCGGCGAGCCACTCGGGCTCGACGTGGCCGTGAGCTTTGAGAAAGGCATAGATGTTCGGGATGCCGAGGCCGGAGCAGACGCGCTCGCAGCTGACGTGGCCAATGCGCCGGTGCAGGTAGAGCAGCAAGTCGAGCTGCATCTCGTCGTTGGGGGCGAACGAGGCGTGCCCGCCCTCGGAGGGGTGCGCGCGGTAGCGCCCGCCATCGCTGGTGAGAAACGCCTCGCCGAGGCCGGTGCCCGGCGCGATCACCGCGATGGCGCCGCCGGGGACAGGCTCGCCGGGGTTGATCGTGTGGAGATCGGCGGCCTCGAGGCGCGGAACGGCATAGGCGATCGACTCGAGATCGTTCAGCAGCTTGACATCGCGCAGGCCAAGCTCGGCTTTCAGACCCGGCTCGCTCATTTTCCAGGGCAAGTTGGTGACCTCGGCGCGGCCAGCGACGACCGGGCCAGCGACGCCAAAGCTGGCATACTCGACGGGATGCGGCTGGGCCGCGAGGAAAGCGCGCACCAGCGCCTCGAGGCTGGCGTAGCTGCCGCTGGGGAACGTTTGCTCGGCCAGCGGCGCGCGCTGATCGGCCGCATAGATCGCCAGAACGGTTTTGGTGCCGCCGATATCACCTGCCAGCAACATAGATTCCTCCTAGCACACAACATTGGCGTAGATTGAACAGCCGGTATCTGCTCGCTCTATCCGCGGCACCAGCTGAGAGATAGACGACTGAGACGCTGTATAGCAACCAAACGCGCGATGGGCAAATGGTACACCGAGGCGCAAGCTTTGTCGAGTGTGTAACGCCGGAGGGCAAACCGCGACTACTCAATCGCAGGCCGCGCGGGCATCCGCCGAAGGCAGGCAGATCGCAGATCATGGCGAGGCCGTGGCCCGCGCTAACCGCGAAGCAGGGTTATAATGCCGAGCATCCGCGAATAGCAAGCGAAAAGGAGCTGCATCATGGAGATTGGTATCACCGGGCTAGGCCGCATGGGCGCGGGCATGGCCGAGCGCTGGCTGCGCGGCGGGCATCGCGTGGTGGCGCACAACCGCAGCCACGGCCCGATCGACGAGCTCGCATCCAAGGGCGCCGACCCGGCCTATAGCATCGAAGAGCTGGTGAGCAAGCTCGCCGCACCGCGCGCGATCTGGGTGATGTTGCCGGCCGGCGACGTCACCGAGCAGATGATCCAGACGCTCATCCCGCTGCTATCGCCAGGCGACACGATCGTCGACGGCGGCAACACCATGTACAAGGACGACATCCGCCGCGCGGCGATGCTGCAGGAGCATGGCCTGAACTACATCGACCAGGGCACCTCGGGCGGGGTGTGGGGGCTCGAGAACGGCTTCTGCATCATGGTGGGCGGCGAGAACGAGCTGGTGAAGCGGCTGGAGCCGGCGTTTCTCACGCTGGCGCCGACCGACGGCTATGTGCACTGCGGGCCGGTGGGCAGCGGCCACTTCGTGAAGATGGTGCATAACGGCATCGAGTACGGCATGATGCAGGCCTACGCCGAGGGCTTCGAGATCATGCGCGCGAAAAAGGAGTTCGGCCTGGATCTGCACGCGATCGCCTCGGCGTGGCGCTATGGCAGCGTGGTGCGCTCGTGGCTGCTTGAGCTAACCGAGGCGGCGCTGAGTGAAGACCCAGACCTGACGAGCCTGAAGGGCTATGTCGACGACAGCGGCGAGGGGCGCTGGACAATCCACGCCGCGATGGAGCTAGACGTGCCGGCGCCGGTGATCACGCTCTCGCTGTTCGAGCGCTTCCACTCGCGCCAGCCCGAATCGTTCGCGGCCAAAGTGCTGGCGGCGATGCGCCGGGGCTTTGGCGGCCACGCCGTGAAGCGCGCGTAGTACGCTGTTTTGAATGCTGAGTTTTGAGCGTTGAGTCGCTCGAGCTCAAAACTCAGCCGCACCGTGTAGAAAGGAAAAGCGCGATGCCCTCGCCCACCTCTGCCCAGCCGGCACGAACCGCCGCGCCCTGTACCGTTGTCATCTTTGGCGCCTCGGGCGACCTGACACAGCGCAAGCTCGTGCCGGCGCTCTACAACCTGCGGCACGACGGCCTGCTGCCCGATGGGTTCGCGCTGGTGGGGTTTGCGCGGCGCGAGAAGAGCGACGAGCAGTTCCGGGCCGAGATGCACGAGGGCGTGGCGGCGCACTCGCGCACGCAGCCGATCGACGAGGCCGAGTGGGCCAGCTTCGCCAGCTCGATCCACTACCACACCGCGTCATTCGACGACGCAGCCGGCTACGACGGGCTGCGCGCGCTTCTCGATCGGATCGACGCCGAGCGCGGGGTGGCGCCGGGCCAGGGCAACCGGCTGTTCTACCTGGCCACGCCGCCCGACGCCTACCCGCGGATCGTGACGCACCTGGGAGCGGCCGGGTTGAACGGCCCACCGCCAAGCCAGCGCGCGACCGCCGGCTGGACGCGGATCATTATTGAGAAGCCGTTTGGGCGCGACCTGGCGAGCGCGCAGGCGCTGAACACGCACGTGCTGGGCGTGTTCGACGAAAGCCAGGTGTACCGGATCGACCATTACCTCGGCAAAGAGACGGTGCAGAACATCCTGACATTCCGGCTGGGCAACAGCATCTTCGAGCCGCTGTGGAACCGGCGCTACATCGACCACGTGCAGATCCTGGTGGCCGAGCAGATTGGCGTGGCCGGGCGCGGCGGCTACTACGACACGGCCGGAGCCATCCGCGACATGGTGCAGAACCATATGCTGCAGGTGCTGGCGCTCACGGCCATGGAGCCGCCGGCCGCGTTCACCGCCGACGCCGTGCGCAACGAGAAAGTGAAAGCGCTGCAGGCGATCCGCCCGATCGCGCCAGAGGAGACCGGGCAGTATACCGCGCGCGGCCAGTACACCGAGTACCGCAACGAGCCGGGCGTGGTGCATGGATCGAGCACTGAGACGTTTGTAGCCATGAAGCTGGCGATCGACAACTGGCGTTGGTCGGGCGTGCCGTTCTACCTGCGCACCGGCAAGGCGCTGCCGCAGCGGCTGACCGAGATCATGATCCAGTTCAAGCAGCCGCCGCTGATGCTGTTCGGGCACGGCAGCCACGCCGGACACAGCGGCCCAGCCGGCGCGACCGAGCCAAATGTGCTGATCCTGCGCATCCAGCCAAACGAGGGCATCGCCATGCGCATCGGCCTGAAGCCGCCGGGGTCGTCGCTGCGGCTGCAGCCGGTGGAGCTAGGATTCGACTACGGAAGCGGCTTCGGCAAGGAGTCGCCCGAGGCCTACGAGCGGCTGCTGCTCGACGCGATCCTGGGCGACGCGACGCTGTTCATCCGGCGCGACGAGGTGGAGGCGGCGTGGGCGCTGATCACGCCGGTGATCGAGGGCTGGGAGGCCGGGCACGCGCCCAAGCCAGCGCCATACTGGAGCGGCACGTGGGGCCCCGACTCGGCCGACGCGCTGATCGAGCGCGACGGGCGGGCGTGGCGCTTGATCTAGCGCTGCGCGCCAAGCGCGGCTGCGCCGGTATGGTATACTCTGCGGCATGCAGAACACCACCAACGACCCCACACGAGCGCTGATCATCTTTAACCCGAACGCCGGCCAGGCCGGCAGCCTCGAGCACGACATCTTCGTGGCGCGCGACCTGTGGCGCGAGCACGGCTGGATGGTCGATATTGAGCCGACGCGCGCGCCGGGCGACGGCACGCGGATCGCGCGCGAGGCTGCCGCGCAGGGCTACGACATCGTGATTGCGGCTGGCGGCGACGGCACGGTGAACGAGGTGGTGAATGGGCTGGCCGGCACGCGCACGGCGCTGGGGGCCTTGCCGGTTGGCACCGTGAATGTGTGGGTGCGCGAGCTGGGGTTGCCGCTGCAGCCGCGCGCCGCCGCCGAGGCGCTGCTGGCGTGCCAGCCACACGCGATCGACCTGGGGCAAGCCGGCGATCGCTACTTTCTGCTGATGTGCGGCGTAGGCTTCGACGCGGCCGTGACGGCGGAGGTACGCGCGCACGAAAAGCGCCGGCTGGGCATCTTCGCCTACCTGCTGCGGGCCGTCAACCTGGCCACGCGCTTCCGCGGCACCTCGACACGGATCACCATCGACGGCAAAACCATTCGCAGCCGCGTGCTGATGCTGGTGCTGGGTAACAGCCAGCTGTATGGCGGTGTCGTGAAAGTGACGGCGCGCGCCAGCATCGACGACGGGCTGCTCGACCTGTGTATCATCAAGGGCAGCACGCTCTTGAGCGCGCCATTCCGGCTGCTCTCAATCCTGACGCAGCGCTACAACCTCGACTCCAAGCTCGAGTACCACCGCGCGCGCGAGGTGAAGATCAGCGCGCGCCGGCCGCTGCCGGTGCAGGTAGACGGCGACCATATCGGCCAGACGCCGATGACCTTTCGGGCGGTGCCGGGGGCGCTGCTGGCGCTGCTGCCGCCGACGCTGCCGGAAGACCTGGTGCGGCCCGAAGTGCAGCCGCCGCGCTATGCCTGGCGCCGCTTGTTGGGCTGGCTCGGCCGCCGCAGGCCAGCCGCCACGCCCGCCGAGCGCGAGCCGGTGGAGCGCCGCTAGCGATGCGCCGCGTTGGCCTGCCACGGACACGCATTATGATACAATTGATCGATCGCCTCCGAGAGTGGATCAGCGCGCCGAGCCTGGCCGGCTGCGGCGGGCTGATTGCACTCGCGCTGCTGGCAAGCTGCAGCGCGGCATCGGCCCCTGCGCCCACGCTTCAGCCAGCGCTTGAGCCGATCCGCCCGGCGGCCATCCCGCCGCCAGGAGCGACAAACGCAGCCGAGCCGGCGCCAACCGTGGCCGCGCCCGGCGCCGATCTGCCGGGGCGGCTGCTGCTGGTGCAGAATGGCAACCTGTGGCTGTGGCAGGGCGCAAGCGGCCGCCAGCTGACGCATAGCGGCGACGCGTTTCAGCCAGCTTGGTCGCCGGATGCGGCGCAGGTTGCATTTGTGCGGCGCGCCGTGAGCGGCAGCGATATTATGCTGCTGCGCGCGCTCGACGCCGTGCCGGAGCAGATCACGAGCAACACCCCCGACCCATCGGTGTACAGCTACGATCGGATCTACCAGAGCCGCTGGGCATTCTACCCGGCGTGGTCGCCCGACGCCACAACGCTGGCTTTCGCCTCGCAGTTTGGCCCACCAGGCGGCTCGCCCGCCGCCGAGTATCGTATGTCGCTGTATACCGTGCCAACGGCCGGCCGGCGGGCGGCGCAGGCATATGGCAACGCCGAGGCCCAGGTGGGGCGCCCGGCCTACACGCCCGACGGCGCATCGATTGTGTTCGCGCTAGCCCCGGTCGGCGAGGATCCGCCGAGCCTGTATCGCTACCATATCGCCACCGACCGGGCTGAGCCGCTGCCAGGCGCGCTGCAGCAGAGCTACGACCCGGCGTTCTCGGCCGATGGCCGCTGGCTGGCGTTCGCCGCGCGCGCCGGCGCGGGAACCGACATCTTCGTGATGCCGGCGGACGGCGGCACAGCCACGCAGATCACCCACCTTGGCAGCGCGCGCGCCCCGGCGTTCGCGCCCGACGGCAGCGCGCTGGCGTTTCTGGCCGTGCCGGGCGGCAGCACGAGCTTCGACCTGTGGGTTGCCGGCCTGCAGGCCGACGCGCCAGGCACCCTCAAGGCCGGCGAGCCGCGCCAGATCACCCACGACATGCACCTCGACGCCGACTCAGGCGTAGCCTGGGGGCGCTAAACTGCCGCTCGAAAGCTGTAACGCCAGCGTTTCTCCCGAGACTAGATCGCAGCTACCATTAATCGGCACAATATACGCAACGAGCACAATCAAAGCTAGTTTCTGCAGTTTTCGCGCTTCGATTACGAAAATGCGGAGACCAGACGGTTTGTGCTGCCTGCGAGGGGCACATCACGAATTGCGTATGTTGTGCGCTTGAAACGACAAGGAAGGCTGCGATGAACCACCCTCTGTTCGCACTGTACGAGAACGAGCGCATGGCCGATCAGGCGATGGCCAAGCTAGTGGCGGCGGGGATCAAGCGCCGCGCGATCCAGATCGTGACGCTGCCGGAAGCCGAGCGCGACCACGTGGGCGGCTTTGGCGACAGCGGCGACCACGCCCACGGCGCCGAGCGCGACCACGTAGGCGGCTTCGGCGACAGCGGCGACCACGCCCACGGCGCCGAGCGCGACCACGTGGGTGGCTTTGGCGACAGCAGCGACCACGCCCACGGCGCCGAGCGCGACCACGTAGGCAGCTTCGCGCCACACAAGCACGCCGACGACCTGCTGCGCGACTTGGTGGCGGCGGGCCTGGCCGACAATGAAGCACACGGCGCGGTGGCGCGCCTGAACGAGGGCGCGGCGCTGCTGCTGGTGCAGGCCGATGGTGCGCACGCGGCGCAAGCTGCGGCGATTCTAGGCGGCTAAGCTACAGAAGCCACGGGGCAGGAGACACAGGGCGCATCGCCTTGCCTCCTGCCTGACGCCATGTTACGACTCGTCGGGATTGAGGCGACCGAGGCGGCGCACCTCGGGCCACACCAGAGCCACGAGGCCAACCACCAGGATCGTGCCGATGCCGCCGCCCACCACCGCGCCAACCGTGCCGAACAGCGCGGCCGCGAGCCCGGACTCGAACGCGCCAAGCTCGTTCGAGATGCCAATAAAAACGTAGTGCACCGCGTTCACGCGCCCGCGCATGGCGTCGGGCGTACGCGTGAGCAGCAGCGTGCTGCGGATCACCACGCTGATATTGTCGAGCGCGCCCAGCAGCCCGAGCATCGCCAGCGACAGCGCGAACGAGCGCGACAGGCCAAACACGATCGTCGCAAGGCCGAAGCCGGCCACCACCAGCAGCAGCGTGCGGCCGGCGCGCGTGAACGGCGGCAGGTAGGCGATTACCACCGCGGCCAGCACCGCGCCGAGTGCCGGGGCGGCGCGCAGCCAGCCGAGGCCGG
>CALLYN010000932.1 GCA_937858455.1 uncultured Kouleothrix sp. | reverse complement strand
TGGCCGGGGCGCCTGCGCGCCATCGCGTTCCTCGGCACGCCGCACCACGGCGCGCCGCTCGAGCGCGTCGGCAGCTGGGTGCACGCCCTGCTCGCGCTGAACCCCTACACCGCCGCGTTTGCGCGGCTCGGCCAGATCCGCAGCGCCGGCATCACCGACCTGCGCTACGGCAGCGTGCTCGACGACGACTGGGCCGGCCGCAATCGCTTCGCGCTCAGCGGCGATCACCACCACCCGGCGCCGTTGCCCACAGGGCCGCGCTGCTACGCCATCGCCGCAACGCTTGGCCGCGCGCCCGGCGACGCCCGCGACGCGCTGCTCGGCGACGGACTCGTGCCGCTCGCGAGCGCGCTCGGCCAGCACGCAAGCCAGCGCCTGGCATTCCCCGAGGCCCACCAGTGGGTCGGCTACGGCATCGGCCACATGGGCCTGCTCGACCAGCCGGAGGTCTACGATCGCCTGCGCGAATGGCTCGCCGGCTGATACCGGCGAGCCGAGCGCCCGCACGCCCGCGAAGGAGAGACTATGCCCGTGTCGCGCCTGGCCCACATCGCGCCGATCGGCGTCGAGCAGATGGGCGACCTCGCCGACAGCTTGAAGGACCCCGAAGTCCTACGGCTCGAAAACCTCGACACCGACCTGCGGCCGCCGCCCGCCGCGCTCGACGACACCAGGCGCGCCGTCGACGACGACGCCGCCAACAGCTACCTGCCGTTCTTCGGCCTCGATAGCCTGCGGCAGCAGGCCGCCGCGCTGGTGGGGCGCCAATCGGGGCAGCAGTACAGCTGGAAAACCGAGTGCATCATCAGCGCGGGCGGGCTCTCGGGCGTGCTGAACGTACTGCTGGCCACGCTCGAGCCCGGCGACGAAGTGCTGATGACCGACCCGATCTATGTCGGGCTGATCAACCGCGTGCGGCTCGCGGGCGGCGTGCCGCGCTTTGTGCCGCTGGTGCCTTCGGCGGCGGGCTGGCGGCTGGATCTCGCGGCGCTCGCGGCGATCGACCCAGGCCCGGTGCGCGCGGCGCTGCTGATGAGCCCGTCGATGCCGACAGGCGCGGTGTTCAACCAGGAGGAATGGCAGGCGCTGATCGACTTCTGCCGGCGCGCCGACGCGTGGCTGATCAACGACGCGGCGATGGAGCGCATCCTGTACGACGGCCGCCAGGTCATCCACCCGGCGTCGTTCGCCGGCATGCGCGAGCGCGTGATCACCATTGGCGCAGCCTCGAAAGAGTACCGCATGATCGGCTGGCGCGTGGGCTGGGTGGTGGGGCCGGCGGCGATCGTGGCCGACGTCGCGCGGGCCAGCATCAGCAACGTAGTATGCCAGGTTGGCATCGCGATGGGCGCGGTAGCCGCCGCCATCGCCGCGCCCGACGACGGCATCGCCGCCAGCGTGGCCGAGTGGCAGGCGCGGCGCGACGTACTGCTGGGCGAGCTGCGTGATTTTGCGGTGGTTCCGCCGCACGGCGGCTGGTCGCTGCTGCTCGATGTGGCGCCGCTGGGGCTGGATGGGCCAGCAGCGTCGCGGCGCCTGCTCGAGCATGGCAAGATCGCCGCGACGCCGATGGTGAACTGGGGCAGCGCGCGCAGCGGCAGCTACGTGCGCTTTGTCTTCGCCAATGAGCCGGTGGCGCGGCTGCGCGGCATCGGCGAGCGCGTCAGGCGCGCGCTGGGCTAATCAGCCCACCAGCGCGGCGGCCGGGCGCGCAGCATCCTCGGCGATCAGGCCGTCGCGCACGTGGATCACGCGGCGGGCGTGCGCGGCGATATCCGGCTCGTGCGTCACCAGAATAATCGTCATGCCCTGCTCGCGGTTCAGGCGCTCGAAGATCGCCATGATCTCCTCGCCGGTCTTGCTGTCGAGCGCGCCGGTGGGCTCGTCGGCCATGATGATGCGCGGGCTGGTCACGAGCGCGCGCGCGATCGCCACGCGCTGCTGCTGGCCGCCGGAAAGCTCGTTGGGCTTGTGGTGCAGGCGCTCGCCCATGCCCACCGCCTCAAGCGCGGCGCGCGCGCGCCCGGCCCGGTCGCGGCCGTCGCCGTACAGCAGCGGCATCTCGACATTGCGCAGCGCGTCGGTGCGCTGCAGCAGCATATACTGCTGAAACACAAAGCCGACCTTGCGGTTGCGAATGGCCGCCAGCTGGTCGTCGTTCAGCCCGCCCACGTCGACGCCGTCGAGCATGTACGTGCCGTCGGAGGGCTGGTCGAGGCAGCCCATGATATTCATCAGCGTGCTCTTGCCGCTGCCCGACGGCCCCATGATCGCCACCATCTCGCCCTCGTCGATCGACAGCGAGACGCCGCGCAGCGCGTGCACCTCGACATCGCCCATCTTGTACACCTTGGTGACATCGCGAATATCGATCAGCGGCATAGGCTTCCTCATCCTCCTTAGGCAGGCGGCGCCGGGCGGGCGCAGCGGCGAGAGCCGGATCAGCGCAGCACGCTCAGCACCAGGTAGGCCACCACGGCGATAATCACCAGCGTCAGCGCCAGCTTGATCGCGCCCTTGATGATCCGAAACACCAGCGCAATCAGCAGAATGCCGACGACAATATAGATCAGTGGTTGCAAGCTTGTCACAGGCCGCTCCTTCTCCATGGTTCACGAGCTGCGCGGTGGGCGCCTGAGCCTTCGGCAGGGTGTACCCACCCTGCGGCGTCAGCGCCAGCTCGCGACGCGAGCCACCGCGTTGCTCCTGCATGTTACACAGGGGCCTGTAAGTATAGCACGCCGATCACTCGTAGCGCAGGGCCTCGATCGGCCGAAGCCGCGCCGCGCGGCGGGCCGGGTAAATGCCGAAGAACAGCCCGATGGCCATGGAAAAGCCCAGCGCCAGCAGCATCGCGCCGGGCGTCACCACCGGCGTGATCAGGCCGGTGAGCTTCACGATAAACGAGATCAGCGCGCCCAGCAGCAGCCCGACGATCCCGCCCAGCAAGCTCACCGTCAGCGCCTCGATCAGGAACTGCTGCAGAATATCGCGGCGGCGCGCGCCCACCGCCTTGCGCAGGCCGATCTCTTTGGTGCGCTCGGTGACGCTCACCAGCATGATATTCATCACGCCGATGCCGCCTACCAGCAGCGAGATCCCGGCGATCGCGCCGAGGAATGCCGTCAGCACCGAGGTGATCTGGTTGAGCGACGAGAGCACATCGGCCTGGTTGAACACCGAAAAATCGTCCTCGCTGCCGTCGGCCTTGAGGCGGTGGCGCTGCCGTAAGATCGCCGAGATCTCGTCCGACGCGGCGGTCATCTGGTCGGCGTTGGCCACCTGGATGCTAATGCTCGAGATGCGCGGGCTGGCGGTGTCGAGGTTGCGCGCGCCGAACAGCTTCCGCTGGGCCACGCTGAGCGGCACGAACAGCTGGTCGTCGATCGAGCCGAAGCCGCCGCCGCCCTTGGCCTCGAGCACCCCGATCACCTGGAACGTCTGGCCCTGGATGCGCACGCTGCGCCCGACCGGGCTGGCGAGGCCGAACAGATCGCTGGCGACATTGCTGCCGAGCACCGCCACCGAGCGCTGGCCGCGCATCTGCACCTCGGTGATGAAGTCGCCGCGCGACAGCACCAGGTTGCGCACCGTGGCGTAGCTGGGCGTCACGCCCACCACGTTGGCCTGAAGGTTATTTGAGCCGGCGACAACCTGCGCGCCGCCCTGAAACGACGGCGCAACCGCCGCGAGGCTCGGCACCGCGCCGGGCTTAAGCAGCGCCTCGGCGTCGGCGAGCGTCAGGTTCTGCGTCGGGCCATTCGCGCCGCCCGGCCCAGGGCCGCGCCCGCGCTGGCCGGGGAAAATCGTCAGAATATTGCTGCCGATGCTCGAGATCTGGCTGGTGATCGCGGCCTGGGCGCCATTGCCGATGGCCATGAGCGCCACCACCGACGCCACGCCAATAATAATGCCGAGCATCGTCAGAATAGTGCGCAGCTTGTTGGCGCGCAGGCTGGTGAGCGCGATGCGCAGGCTTTCCCATAGCCCGCCCGCGATATTCAGCCGCAGGCCGGCGCGCGCCGGCTCGGCGGGAAGCTCCCCAATTCGTGCCATGTCGTCTCCCGAATACTTTGCTTGTGTTGCACCGCCTGGCGAAGCCACGCAGTGCAACACAAGCTTAGGACTTACGCAGTGGTGGGGGTTCGGGGCGGCTTTGCCGCCCCCGAAACTTCCTTTTTGGCTATCGCGGCCACGGCGCTGGCCGCGATAGCCAAAAAAAGAGTGATTTTGGAGGGCTTGCGCCCTCCAAGCCTCCCTCGCGAGAGGACACCGCGTAACTCGTGTAAATATATAAGTGATCCAGCGAAGAGCGAATGACAATCGCGCTAGCCGCCTGGCGGGCCGAAGCCGCCGTTGCGCGGCCGTGCCGCCGGCAGCACCACATCATCGCCCTCCTGCAGCCCTTCCAGCACCTCGGTATCGCTGTCGCCCACCAGGCCAATCTTGATCGGCACCAGCGGCGTATCGTTGCCGCGCTTCACCTGCACCTGCGGGCCGGTATCGGTCTCGCGCACTGCGCCGCTCGGCACCAGCAGCACATTCTCGCGCTTGCTGGTGATGATCGACACGGCCGCGCTCAGCCCGACGCGCAGCGGCTGCTGGGTGGGCTTGAGCGTAACCCGCGCGAGGTACGTCGTCACGTTCTGCTGGGTCGTGCCGGCCGGCGAGATATAGTCGAGCGTGCCGGGCAGCTGCTGATCGGGCAGCGCGTCGAGCTCGACCAGCGCGTCCTGGCCAACCTTGAGCTTGCCAAGGTCGGCCTCGCTGATATTGACATCGACATGGAAGGCCGAGTCGTCCACCAGCACGATCGCGGCGGTCTGCGACGCGCCGCCGGCGGTATCGCCGGCCTTGATATTCACCGCTGTAATCGTCCCGCCGAACGGCGCGATCAGCTCGGCGTGCGTGCGGCTGAGCTTGGCCTTGGCCAGGCTGGCGGCGGCCTGGGCCACGTTCGCGTCGGCCTGCGCCAGGTCGCGCTCGGTCGGCGGGGCCTTCAGCGCGTCGAGCGCGGCCTGGCGCTGTGCCACAGTCGCCTGGGCAATCGCCGCGTCGTTCTTGGTGCCGCCCAGCAGCTGGTTGAGCTGCGCGCGCGCCTGGGCGAGCTTGGCCTCGGCGGCGGCGAGCTTCTGCGGCGTAGGGTGCGCCAGCGCGTCGAGCTGGCGCTGCGCGTCGGCAAGCTGCGCCTCGGCCAGCGGCACATCGGCGGCCTCTTTCTGGCGCGCGTTATCGAAGGCCACCTGCGACTGCTGCAGCGCGTCTTCGGCGCTGTGCATCGCGGCCTCGGCCTGCACAAATGCGTCGTAGTACTGCTGGCGCTGGGCGTCGTTCACCGTGTTGGCCACCGCCTTGCCCTGCGCGGTGGTCTTGGTCGGGTTCAGCGGGTCGTTGCCGGTTTCCTGCACATACTGCCAGTTCTGCAGCGCGGTAGAGTAGCGCGACTGCGCCTGGGTCAGCGCGGCGGCCGAGCGGCTGAGATCGGCATCGGCGCGGGTTTTGGCGGCCGAGTCGCCGTCGCGGGTGATCTGCAGGTTCGCCTGGGCCTGCGTCACGCGCAGCTGGGCCGCGCTGAGGTCGGCGGCGGTAGGATTCTTGATCGCGTCAAAGTCGGCCTGGGCGGCGGCAAGCTGCGCCTGGGCGCTAGCGACATCGCTGGCGCGCGCGTTGCCCTTGAGCGCCTGGTTCAGCTGCGTCTGGGCGGCGGCGAGCTGCGCCTCGGCGGTGCGCAGGTCGGTATCCTTCGCGCCGGCCTTGAGCGTGGTGAGCGCGGCCTGGGCGCTCTTGAGGTTCGCCTCGGCCTGCAGCACCTGCTGATCGAGATCGCTCGTCTCGAGCAGCGCCAGCCGGTCGCCCTGCTTCACACGCTGGCCCTCGCGCGCCTGCACCTGGGCGATCGTGCCGGCGGTGCCGAAGTTCAGGTTGATATCTTGCGTAGGCTTGACCTGCCCGCTGCCGCTGACGCTCTGCGTCAGGTTGCCGCGTCGCACCTTGGCGGTGCTGGTGGTGGTTGTAGTGGTGCCGCCGCAGGCAGCCAGCGCCAGCGCGGCGAGCAACAGCCCGCCCACAAGGCGGGGAGGCATTCGAATGGCCATGACATCCTTCTTCACATAGGCTGCGGGTGCCGGCAGAGATCCGCACCCATTATACCGCGCCGGGCCGAAGTATGGATAGAGCGCGTATGCGCGCTGAGCAGGCTGCCCGAGAAGCCTGTGTATCGCCAAGGCGCCAAGCCACCAAGCGGTACTGCGCTGAGCAAGCACCAACACTACAATACACGATCGTAGTGTCTTCGCGTCGTAGTGGTGACTTCTCAGGGCGCCGTCCACGTCCGGCGCGCGCTATGCGCGCCGAGGCGGAAGCACGCTGCGGGGCGGCGGAGGCAGGCCGGCTGCGCTCGCGGCGCGCAAAAACAGCGTTGAAGATACACGTAATCTATGGTAAAATACTGCCTGGTAGGCGTGCATATGAGCACGCCAATCATTTAGGCTCGTGCCTTAGCACTTAAGGGTCTTGAGTGCTAGATTGTGCAATATCGAACGCAACGCAGGGAAACGGCGATGGCAGGCGAGATGAATGAGCGTCGCCAGCTGATCCTCAAGCTGGTGATTCAAGAGTTTATCGAAACCTCGACACCGGTAGCCTCGGAGCTACTGGTGCGCAAATACGGCCTGAACGTCTCGTCGGCGACGATCCGCAACGAGCTATCCGCGCTCGAGGAGCTTGGCCTGCTGACACACTGGCATACCTCGGCCGGGCGCGTGCCCACCGACGCAGGCTACCGCTACTATGTCGAAACGCTGATGGACCGCACGCCGCTCTCGGCCACCGAGCAGCGCACCATCCGGCACCAGTTCTACCAGGTGCGCTCCGAGCTGGACCAGTGGATCCAGCTGGCGGGCGCGGTGCTGGCGCGCACGGCGCAGAACGCCTCGGTGGTGACGCCGCCGCGCGCCTACCAGGCGCGCTACAAGCACCTCGAGCTGATCGCCATCCACGAGGCCATGGTGCTGCTGGTGCTGGTGCTGCACGACGGCACCATTCGCCAGCAGAGCTTCACGATCGAGAGCGCGCGCTCGCAGGAGGATCTGAGCCGCAGCGCCGGCAAGATCAACGAGCGCTGCCACGACGCGCCGAGCGGCCGGATCGAGGATCTGCTGCAGCACGAGCAGGCCAGCGCCACACCGCTTTTCGACGACTTCGAGCAGCACGTGCTCGACCTGGTGATCAAGGCCATGCGCCAGCTCGAAGACCAGCTCAACAACCAGATCTACAGCGATGGCCTGATCGAAATGCTGAACCAGCCCGAGTTTGCGCAGGTGGCGCGCGTGCGCCAGGTGATCGAGATGCTGCAGGGCGGCAAGGGCCTCGGCTCGCTCATCCCGCGCGTGCTCGCCAGCAATGGCGTGCAGGTGGTGATTGGCGGCGAGCACAGCCGCGACGAGATGCGCGAGTACAGCGTGGTGCTCTCGCGCTACGGCATCGCCGACGAAGTGGTGGGCGTGCTTGGCGTGATCGGCCCGACGCGCATGGCCTACCCGCGCACGATCTCGACGGTGCGCTATATCTCGACGGTGATGAGCGACCTGCTCGGCGATCTGTATGGCGGCGAGACCAGCCGTACCTAAGCCGCCGCAAGCAGCCCGTGATTGTTTCGCTGTGTGCCGGCGCACACGGCAGGGCACCTACCTTACCGGCGCTGGCAACATGTACAGCAGCGCATTGCGGCACAACGCCACCGCGTAAGGCCTGTGTATATAAAGGTGAGAGCGATGACAGAGGAGCAGATGACTCAAAACGACAACGCCACGCCCAACCAACCCGACGCGGGCGTAGCCGATACGGCCGCAGCGCCCGGCGAGCTCGAAGCGCTGAAAGCGCGCGTCGCCCAGCTTGAAAAAGAATCGGCCGAGAATAAAGACCAGTGGCTGCGCGCCGTAGCCGACTATAAAAACTTCAAGCGCCGCACCGACCAGGAGCGCGCCGACTTGATCCGCGGCGCCAGCGCCGGCCTGATCCTCAAGCTGCTGCCGGTGCTCGACGACCTCGAGCGCGCCATGGGCAGCGTCACCCCCGAGGTGGCCGCGTCGGCCTGGTACGGCGGCTTCAAGCTCATCCCGCAGAAGCTCCAGGCCGTACTGGAAAGCGAGGGCGTCGCGGCGATCCAGGCGCTCGGCCAGGACTTCGACCCGAACTTCCACGAGGCGGTGATCTACGAGGCTGCCGGCGATGGCCAGGGCGGCAAAGTCGTGGGCGAGCTGCAAAAGGGCTACATGCTGCGCGAGCGCGTGCTGCGGCCGACGATGGTAAAGGTTGGGCAGGAATAAGAACCTAGAACCAAGAGCAGGTAGCCTCAGGCTAGCTCGCGGTTCTTTCTAGGAGCAGAGCATGGCAAAAGTAATCGGCATCGACCTGGGCACTACCAACTCGGTCGTGGCGGTGATGGAGGGTGGCGAGCCGGTGGTGATCTCGAACGCCGAGGGCAACCGCCTGACCCCGTCGGTGGTGTCGGTCAATAAAGCCGGCGAGCGCCTGGTGGGCCAAGTCGCGAAGCGCCAGGCCGTCACCAACCCTGAAAACACGATCTTCTCGGTGAAGCGCTTCATGGGCCGCAAGCTGAGCGACGCGTTCGTGCAGCGCGACAAAGACCTGGTGCCCTACAAGCTGGCCGGCGCGCCGAACGGCGACGTGCGCGTGCTGCTGAGCGGGCGCGACCACTCGCCGCAAGAGGTCTCGGCCATGGTGCTGCAGAAGCTGAAGGCCGACGCCGAGGCGTACCTGGGCGAGACGGTGACGCAGGTGGTGATCACGGTTCCGGCCTACTTCAACGACAGCCAGCGCCAGGCCACCAAAGACGCCGGCAAGATCGCCGGGCTCGAAGTGCTGCGGATCATCAACGAGCCGACCGCCTCGGCGCTGGCGTACGGCCTCGACAAGCAGGGCAAAGACGAGACGATCGCCGTCTACGACCTGGGCGGCGGCACCTTCGATATTTCGATCCTCGAGCTGGGCGACGGCGTGTTCGAGGTCAAGGCCACCAATGGCGACACGCACCTCGGCGGCGACGACTTCGACCAGCGGATCATCGACTGGCTGGCCGACGAGTTCCGGCGCGAGACCGGGATCGACCTGCGCGGCGACCGCACGGCGCTGCAGCGCCTGAAAGAGGCCGCCGAGAAAGCCAAGATGGAGCTTTCGTCGGTGCTGCAGACCGAGGTGAACCTGCCGTTCATCACCGCCGACTCGAGCGGCCCGCGCCACCTGAACATCAACATCACCCGCGCCAAGCTCGAGCAGCTCACCGGCGACCTGATCGACCGCACGATCGCGCCGGTGCGCCAGGCGCTGGCCGACGCCGGCCTGCGGCCGAACGACATCGACGAGGTCATCCTGGTGGGCGGCCAGACGCGCATGCCCGCCGTGCAAGAGGCCGTGCGCAAATACTTCAACCGCGACCCGCACAAGGGCGTGAACCCCGACG
>CALLYN010000931.1 GCA_937858455.1 uncultured Kouleothrix sp. | reverse complement strand
CAGCGCGCCCTCGTGCAGGTGCGCGTGGATCACCGTCGGGCGCATGCGCAGCCCGGTTTCGAGCGCGCGGTACGAGAGCGCGGCGTCGAGGTAGATTTTATGGCGCGACGAGCCGACCATGGCGCGCTTCAGCCAGGGTACATCCCACGAGCGCCGGATCTCGAAGCCGGGCATGTCGTCGCCATTATGGTACGTGGCGATCACCACCCGGTGGCCCAGCTTCTGCAGCGCGCGGGCTTCCTGCCAGATCCGAATATGGCAGCCGTAGTCGGCGAAAAAGCTCGTCGGGGCGATCATGAGGATGCGCTCGGCCAAAACCACGTCCCTCCGTGACTATTGCCGGCGGCGGATGCGCGCTCGCGCCGCGCTAGGCAATCGTTGGGGCGCATTCTACCGCAGCGGCGCGCGGGCGGCAAATATGCGCGGGGCAGCCGCCCGCACACAATCCGCCGCTGCAGGCTACCTGGCCGGTTTGAAGCAACCCCGCGTTGCCGTGCGCATGCCGTTATTGGTACGCCTGGTCGAGGATCTCGACGATATGCCGCACGCGCATTGTGCTGCCGCGGCGGCGCAGCCCGCCGGCGAGCTGCAGGTGGCAGCCAGGGTTGGCCGTCACCAGAATATCGGCGCTGGTGGCCTCGGCATTGTCGAGCTTACGATTGCCCAGCTGCTCGGCCATAGCCGGCTGCGTGACGTTATACACGCCGGCGCTGCCGCAGCACAGCGACGACTCGGCCATCTCCTTGAGCGTCACGCCGGGGATGGCCCGCAGCAGCTTGCGCGGCTGCGCGCTGATGCGCTGGGCGTGGGCCAGGTGGCACGGCTCTTGGTAGGTAATAGTCGCGTTCACCGGGCGCATATCACGAGTGTTCAGCTCGATACCGGCTAGAAATTCGCTCACGTCCTTCACCTTGGCCGCGAACGCGCGCGCGCGCTCGGCCCAGGCCGGGTCGTCGTGCAGCAGGTGGCCGTACTCCTTCATGGTCGATCCGCAGCCGGCCGCATTCACAATAATCGCGTCAACGCCCAGCCCCTCGAAGGCCGCGATATTACGGCGCGCCAGCTCGCGTCCGCCGTCCATGTCGCCGCCGTGCACATGCAGCGCGCCGCAGCACCCCTGGTCGGGCGGCAGCAGCACCTCGCAGCCATTCTTGCGCAGCACGCGGATGGTCGCCTCATGCACCTCGGCAAACGCCGTCGACATGATGCAGCCGGCCAGCAGCGCCACGTGGTAGCGCGCCGGCCCTGCCGCTGTGTACACCTGGCCCTGCGGCTCGACAAAGCGAACGCTGATCGGCGGCAGCAGCGTCTCAGTAGCCTCCAGGCCCAGCGCCTTCAGCAGCCCGCTGCGCCGCGCAATCGCCTGGGCGCCGCTACGCTGGTACAGCCACATAAGCCGCGAGAACGCGCGGAACAGCTCAAGGCGCTTGAACATCACGCCGAACACACCGCCGCGCAAGAGCTTCACCGGCCAGGGATGCGGCGCCAGCCGGCCCTCGTCGCGCGCCTGCTCGATCTGCGCGCGCGAGGCCTCAAGGATCTGGCCGTACTGCACGCCACTCGGGCACACCGCCTCACAGGCGCGGCAGTTCAGGCACGCGCTCATCTGCTCCTGGAAGACGTCGCTCTCCATGCCGATCCGGCCGTCGGCAACGCCCTTCATTAAATAGATGCGGCCGCGCGGCGAAAACATCTCCAGCCCAGTTTCGCGGTAGGTCGGGCACGACGCCAGGCACAGGCCACAGTGAACGCAGGTGTTGATAACAGCATCGCTGGGCGTATCGGCCCCTGCGAATGGGACGCGCGCGACGCCGATGGAGGTTTCGGCAATCATTGGCTTCCTCACGATATAGTAGCGCAGGTCAGCACTCTAGGGCACTCCGTGGATGCCCTACTATACCATATTTGCACCGCGCGCGTATTCGCAATAAGCTGCAACTAGGGCGATGTCAAAGTCTGTTGGGCGCTGCCCAATATCCCGCTTTGTCGTATGGTTTGGCGGCAAAGCCGCCAAACCATACGACAAAGAATATTTTCGGGGGCGGCGAAGACGCCCCCGAACCCCCACCGAAGCGACTTTACCGTCGCCCTAAGCTGCAACAGCCTCAGAGAGGCTATAAGTAGGAGTTACGCACTTGCGCTCTTCGGCTTCCTCAAGCGGCAAGATTGTACCCTGCGGCGGCATGGCACTTCTCCAGCTTCTGTATGCGGTTTTTCCAGGCTCCGCCCGGAAAAACCGCATAGAATACACGGGGATAGAACCGCTCTGCCGAAGGCTGAGCACGCCAACTGCGTAAGTCCTCACAAGAAACGATCGAGGGGCAACAAGTGCGGGCGGCCGCGCCGGCCTACGAGGCGATCGGGTCGAACTTATAGCCAACGTGGCGGATCGTCAGCAGGTGGCGCGGGTTCTGCGGGTCGCGCTCGAGCTTCGCCCGCAGCCGCCACACCGATGTCGCTACAATGCTGCGCGCCTGCTGCGGCGCAAACCCCCAGACATTGCGGATGATCTGGCTGCTGGTGCAGACACGGCCGCTGCGCTTCATCAGAAACGCCAGCAGGTGCACCTCGCGCGGCGTCAGGCCCACGCCGCGGCCCTCCTCGATCACGCAGATTTGCTTCAGCGGGTCGAGCATCCAGCCACCCTGGTGCAGCAGCGTCGTCGGCAGCTTGCGCGCCCGCTCGGCTCGGCGCAGCACCGCGCCGACGCGCGCCAGCAGCTCGGCCGGGGCACATGGCTTGGCCAGGTAATCATCGGCGCCCAGGCGCAGCCCCTGTACTCGATCCTCGGCGCGCGCCCGTGTGCTCAAAAATACGATCGGAACATCGGATGTGCGGCGAATACGGCGGCACACCTCAAACCCTTCCTGGTCGGGCAGCAGCGCTTCCATCAGCACCAGGTCGGGGGTTTGGCCAGTCACTACACGGAGCGCGCTCCGGCCGTCGTGCGCTCGGCTCACCTGGTAGCGGGCCTGCTCCAGCAGTGCAACGGTGTTCTGCAGGCTGGCTCCATCTCCATCGGCGACTAGTACGTGCGGCATAGCTGTGTGTGCTCCTTCTGAACATCGCTCACTTCGATTGTCACGGCGAGGTTCTTAACTGAGTTTTTACCATAGCTGGGCCGCGCACGTCTACGCCGCGCTGCTCACATTCTGCTCATCTCTACGGGGCATTTGCGCGGAGCCCGATCAGGCGCCGGGGAACGCGCTTGCGGCCGGCCGTCACAAATATCAATGTCTTAGGTTTACTTGCCATTTCATCTCAGGTAATGTTGTGATTTGTCTTTTCGCCGATTTACTGCTACAATAGCCGCCAGGTTGCATGTCGGCGCCGGGCCGCGCCCACGAACACGACGGAGGAAGCTTTTCATGGCCAGCAAGAAGGGGAACCGCATCACGATCAAGCTGCGCAGCACCGAGAGCGGTCACACCTACACCACTCAGAAGAATCGCAAGAACGACCCGAGCCGGCTCGAGCTGAAGCGCTATGATCCGCTGGTGCGCCGGCACGTGGCATACCGCGAAACGAAGTAGCCCGGTTTTCGTTCAAGCTTCGATGCCAGCGGCCAATCGGCGCTGGCATTTTGTGTTTCACAATGCGTCGATTGCTTCGCCCTACCCTCGCACTGCTCGTTGGCCTGCTCGTGCTGGCGCTGCTGGCGCTGCTGCTCAGCCCCGCCGCGCGCCGGCTCGCGCCGAGCTGGCTGTACTACGAGGTCATCGTGCGCCAGATCGACCCGCTGCCGCCGGCCGCCGAGCAGTATGTGCTGGCGCGCGGCCAGGATTTCTGCTCGGTCGGCCGCGACTCAGCGTGCGGCGGGTATCGCTTGGTCAACGCCCACCGCCTGAGCATTCCGGCCGGCACGAGTACCAGCGCGGCCTGGTGTGTCGATTATGTCGTGCTGCGGCGCAACGCCAGCGCGCTCTCGGGCCAGCTGATCCGCTGGGCCAACGTCCCGCGCTCCATGGTCGTCACCGCCGGCCCCGCCGGCTACGACTCCTTCCAGGTCGCGGATTGCCGCCTCAGCACGCTTGATCGCTGATGCAATTGACAGCACCCCCTGCTGCGGTATAATACAGCCGGCATACGCGCGATGCCAGCCGCAGCACCAGCTTGTTATTACGCGCTGCCATAAGCGCCCAGTAAAGAGGCGCGACAATAGGAGCAATGCCATGTTTGGCCTACAGTTGCCTGAATTGTTGATCATCCTGTTGATCGTCATCGTGCTGTTCGGCGCCTCGCGCCTGCGTGGCATTGGTGGTGCGCTCGGCGGCAGCATCCGCGAATTCAAAACCGCGGTGCGCGACGAGTCGGCTCCCGATGGGAAGCCCGAAAAGGTCGAAAAAGTCGATTCGTAGGCTCGTACGGCCTTCAACAACTCTACGCAGGCCCGCGAGCATCTGCCGCGTTTTCGAACCCGCACATGGCGCGATGGCACTGCACGGATCGATCGTGTGCCAGCGGGGGCGCGTGCGCTCTTGCGCTGGCCTTTTTTTGCGCGTCACGGCGCGCTGGCGGCCTGAATGTTGCTGTTGCTCGCAAGAGCCGGCAGTTGATCTGGCCTACCGGATGAGCATCCATGGCTGGTGAATTCTTCGATCGCGCGCGCATCTGGGTCGCCGCTGGCACTGGCGGCGACGGCTCTGCCTCGTTGCGCCGCGAGGCCCACGTGCCGCGTGGCGGCCCCGACGGCGGCGACGGCGGGCGCGGCGGGCATATCTATATTGTCGCCGATAAGCATCTCAACACACTGCTGCCGTTCCGCGAAAAGAACCGCTTCAAAGCCGAACGCGGCGGCAATGGCGGCGGCTCGCGCAAGCACGGCCGCGATGGCCAGGATCTGTTTATTCGCGTGCCGCCCGGCACCGTCGCACACGCTACCATCGACGGCGAGCCGTACGCCGTCGATTTGGCCGCGCCGGGCATGCGCCTCCTGGCCGCGCGCGGCGGCAAAGGCGGCCTTGGCAATGTGCACTTCGCCACATCTACCCACCAGACACCACGCATCGCCGAGCTGGGCCAGCCCGGCGATGTCTTCGAGATCGACCTTGAGCTCAAGCTGCTCGCCGATGTCGGCCTGGTCGGCTTCCCCAACGCCGGCAAGTCGACTCTGCTCTCGATCGTCAGCGCGGCCCGCCCCAAGATCGGCGCCTACCCCTTCACAACGCTTCAGCCCAACCTTGGCGTCGTGGCCATCGGCGATTTCTCGTTTGTCGTGGCCGATATTCCTGGCCTGATCGAGGGCGCCCATCGCGGCGTCGGCCTGGGCTTCGATTTCCTGCGCCACGTCGAGCGCACACGCCTGCTGATCCATCTCGTTGACGCGGCCGGCACCGATGGGCGCGACCCGCTCGCCGACTACCATCAGATCAACGAGGAGCTGCGCCTCTACCACCCCGAGCTGGCCGAGCGCCCACAGGTCGTCGCGCTCAACAAGGCCGACCTGCCCGAGGCCCAGGCCAACCTCGATCGGCTGCGCGCGGCGATCGGCCGCGCGCCCGGCGAGCTGTTCGTGATCTCGGGCGCGACGCGCCAAGGCGTCGACGAGCTGATTCAGGCGGTGGCCGCGCGGCTCGCCGCCATGCCTGCGCCCAATCGCGCCACCAGCGAGGAAGAGCTGGCCTGGCCGGTGCCCGAGGTCGACGACCGCGTGTTCTCGATCGAGCCCGAGGGCGATGGCTGGCGCGTCCGTGGTAAGCGCATCGAACGCCTGATCTCTATGACCAACTTCGCCCAACCCGAGGCGCTCATGCGCATCCAGCGCGTGCTCGAGGCCAGCGGTATTAGCGCCGCACTGCTCAACGCCGGTATCCAGGAAGGCGACCCTGTCTATATCGAAAAAGCCGAGCTCATCTGGTCCGAGCAGGAATAGCATACTATCAGCTCGATGCGGGGTGACGTGTGGCCGATACGATTGAGGAACCTAAGATCGCCGATTCGCCCGATCTCATCCTGCCAAGCGCGCCGGCGCTCCCAAGCACGGCCCTGCCGCTCTGGTGGCGCAATATCGAGGGCGTGCTGCTGGCCGCGCTCGACGCCGCGCTGATATTGCTGGCATTTGCCCTGGCATATTGGATGCGCTACGAGCTGCGCTGGCCAGCGCCATTCAATCACTTCATCCAGGAAGTACTGACGGTCAATTACGTGCCGTTTGCCAGCTTCCAACCCTACGTCGGCCTGCTGATCGTGGTTCTGCTGGCGCTATTCGCCATGAAGGGCCTCTACCGGCTGCCGCGTAATGCCAGCCTGCTCGACCACCTTGGGCCGATCATCAGCGCCACCACCACCGGCGTGGCGCTGGTGGTGCTGTTCACGATCATCCAGCGCCCGCTCTACTCGCGCCTGCTCTTCGCCTTCGCCTGGGGCACAACCATCGCGTGTATCGGCGTCTCGCGCGCGGTGGTGCTGAACGTGCGGCGCTGGCGCTGGGCGCGCGGCGTCGGCCGCGAACGCGTGCTGGTGATCGGCGGCACCGGTCTCGGCCGCCAGGTGATGGATAGCATCGTCGCGCAGACGTTTCTCGGCTACTCGCTGGTTGGCTACCTCGAAGATCGCGAGCTGCCGCGCGGCGAGCGCCGCGACGGCCATTTCCGCCACCTGGGCGGCGTGCACCTGCTCGAGCCAATGATCGTGGCCCAGCGCGTCAAGCTGGTGATCATCGCGCTGCCGTTCTGGGAGCACCATCGCCTGCCCGAGATCGTGCGGATCTGCCGCGCCGCCGCCGTCGAGTTCCGCGTCGTGCCCGACCTGTTTGAGCTGAGCTTCGACCGGATCAACGTGCTCAACCTTAGCGGCATCCCGCTGATCGGCCTGAAAGAGCTCTCGCTCAAAGGCTGGAACCTGGTGCTCAAACGGGCAATCGATCTCTCGCTGATCGTGCTGGCGGCGCCCTTGCTCCTGCCACTGGTCGGGCTGATCGCCTGGGCCATCCGCCGCGACTCGCCTGGCCCCGCGATCTTTAAGCAAACTCGGATCGGGCGCGGCGGCCAGCCATTTACTGTGTTTAAGTTCCGCACCATGGTCGCCGACGCCGAGGCGCGCAAGGCCGAACTAGCCCATCATAACGAGGCCGATGGCCCGATCTTCAAGATCCGCAACGACCCGCGGCTCACGCGTATCGGCAGGATCCTGCGCCGGTCGAGCCTCGACGAGCTGCCCCAGCTCTGGAATGTCGTCCGCGACGAGATGAGCCTGGTCGGCCCGCGCCCGCAGCTGCCCGAAGAGGTCGCCCAGTACGAAGAATGGCACAACCGCCGCCTCGAGGTCAAGCCGGGGATGACTGGCCTGTGGCAGGTGCTTGGCCGCAGCGATACATCGTTCGACGAAATGGTGCGGCTCGATATCTACTACGCCGAAAACTGGTCGCCTGGCATGGATCTGCGCATTCTGATCGAGACAGTGCCGGCGGTGCTAAGCGGCAAAGGCGCGTACTGATCGCCGATCACGTATCTTGGTGCGATGTCGTACGGTCACATTCATGACATCGTCTATTCACCAACGACACAATCGAGGAGTTGTGAACCATGCGTGTTCTGATCACCGGTGGCGCCGGCTTTCTGGGATCGCATCTCTGCGACCGCTTCCTGGCCGAGGGCCATACTGTTATCGCCATGGATAACCTGATCACCGGCAGCACCGACAATATCGCCCACCTAGTTGGCCACGAACGCTTCAGCTACATCAAGCACGACGTCACCAACTACATCTTTCTGGACGGCCCGCTCGATGCCATTCTGCACTTCGCCTCGCCCGCCTCGCCCGTCGATTATCTCGAGCTGCCCATCCAGACGCTGAAAGTCGGCGCGCTAGGCACCCACAAGGTGCTCGGCCTCGCCAAAGCCAAAAACGCGCGCTTCCTGCTCGCCTCCACATCCGAGGTCTACGGCGACCCACAGGTGCATCCGCAAGAGGAAAGCTACTACGGCTATGTCAACCCGATCGGCCCGCGCGGCGTGTACGACGAGGCCAAGCGCTTCGCCGAGGC
>CALLYN010000930.1 GCA_937858455.1 uncultured Kouleothrix sp. | reverse complement strand
CCCGGCCCACCCTGCGCCAGCAGCGCCAGCGCGACCCCCGCGCCTGTGCTCGCGGGCATGAACGCGCCGGCCACCGCCCCGGCAAAGCCAGCGGCAGCCGGCATGAGCGCCTGGTTCAAGGTCGCCGAAAGGCCGCTGGTGATTAAGGGCTCGATCGTGGTACTGAGCAGCGGGTCGATGACGCCGCTCAGCCAGTTGTCGCTCAGGTCGAGCGTAAGATCCAGATTGATGATCGCCAAGCTATTACCGCTCGGCACAATTGTGGCGGCGGTTGGCCCGGCGCTAAAGGCCAGCGTCAGCACCAGTTCGAAGCTGCAGCTGAATGCGATCGGCCACGACATCTGCGGGCTCGCAAGGCTCAGGGTGAATGATGTCGCCTGGACGCTCAGCGGGCCAAGCGTAGCCACAACGCTGAACGCGTCGCCGGCCGGGTCGTAGGTGCAGGCGAGCGACCTCGCCAGCTGCGCGCCGACAATGCTGATGCCTGTGACGCTGACAGTGCCGGACATACCGTCTACCTGCCAGGGCTGGTTGATGTCGGGCATGGAGATCGGGCTGAGGTTTGGCGCGCCCAGGTAGGTTGGCAGCGCGGCCGCCGCCGCGCACTCCAGCGTGCGCTGCAGGCAGATCGCTCGACCGGGCGTGCCCGCGCCAGTGTCGGCGCCCTGCGACACAATGCGCTCGGCCGTGATCTGAATCGTGCCGCCCGGCGTGCCGCTCAATCCGGTCGCGCCGGCGGCACCGGGCGCCCCGCTGCTGAAGTCGGTCTGCTCGGCGGGGGCGCCGGGCGGGTAGATTGTGGCCGGGTCGGCGCCGGCGACGCTGATGAAAGTGGTGGCGCCGATCACAACCTGGCGCGCGTAGATCGCGATCGAGCGGCCGGGGTTCAGCAGGTCGCCGGTGATCGTCACGGTGTCGCCATACACGACCAAGTCGGTGAGGCTGGGTAGCAGCGGCGCGCCCTGCGCCGGCAGCAGGTACGGAACCTCGGCCTGCGACAGCTCAACGGCGTATCCGACGATCGAAAGCGTTTCGCCAACCGTCTGGGATACCTGCAGGCTGCTCCCTGGCACGGTTATGGTCATTGCCTTTTCCGCTTTCTCCACCGAGGCGGGCTTCAATTATTCACACGAGCTACGCGGTGGGGGTTCGGGCGCGGCAAAGCCGCCCCGAAAACTTCCTTTTTGGCTGGGCGCGGCCACGGCGGTGGCCGCGCCCAGCCAAAAAGAGTGATGTTGGAGGGCTTGCGCCCTCCAAGCCTCCCACGCAGGAGTGCACCACTGAAGTACAGCTCGGCGATTGCTGTCGGCGCGGCTATGTGGGGTGTTGCTGATCGAGAGCGGCGTGCGCGGCGTCGAGCAGGCGCGGCACCAGATCCCACTCCTTGGCGGTGAGGCTGCGGAAGCGCCGGCCCATGATCTTCAACAGCGAGTCGGCCTCGTACAGCCGCAGCCAGCGCGCGTCGATCGCGCGCCCGGCGGCCTGGTAGCCGTCGAGAAATACCTGGCCGACATGCGCGATGAACTCGGCGTCTTTGGGCTTGCGGATCGATTTCCAGCGCAGGTAGGACATGAAGTTGCCAAGGTCGCGCGCGGGGTTGCCCCAGCAAAAGCCGTCGAGGTCGATCATCACCAGCTCGCCATGCTCGATCATAAACTGGTCGGTGCGAAACGCGCCGTGGCCGGCGCTGGCTGGCGGCTCGGCGGCTTCGGCGGCCAGCGCGGCGACTCGCT
>CALLYN010000929.1 GCA_937858455.1 uncultured Kouleothrix sp. | reverse complement strand
TGCCAGGACTTCCACGCTCAGTTCGAGCACCTGGTAGAGGCAGACCCGCAGCAGTATATCAAGGAAGGCATTGATCTGATCGTGAGCCACGTCGGATTTTGCCGGCCTGCTCTTCACGCTGCGCTGGAGCTGGGGACCGAATCGTTCTGGGAAGTGATCGAGACGTTGCTCACAGGCACGGAGCAGGCATTCAAGGTCAACTTACAGCGGCAACTTCCAGATGCGAGCGATCAGGAGGTGCAGCGGTGTGGCCGGGCGATAAACCGATCGCTCTGCGCGGCGCTGCTCGACAAGCGCATCAGCCCCGACGAGCTACGTGATGAGCTGCGCATCCTCTTCGACGGCTATGCGAGCCGCGCCCAAGTGCATACCGCATGATGAGCAATGCGCGTGCGGAGAGCTTTGTAGAATGAGGGTTGAAGCCTCCCTCGCGCAGTTTTGACGGTGGAATGGCAGCCGGCTCCAGAAGTCGGAAAGTCCACAACCTCCCCGCAGATGCTCTTTCGCGCTGTGGCAGAGCCGCCGCTCTGCCACAGCGCGAACAACGAAAACCATTGGAGGGTCGCAGACCCTCCAACCCCCCCCGCTGGATGATGACCAATTTCCAAACCCCTACAAGGAAGCTCGGGGGGCGGCGAAGCCGCGCCCACACCCCCACCATGAAGCCGGGTATTGACAAAGCAGTATACGCATTTTATAATAGCACGTGATAGTAGCACGTGATAGTTGTAGATTGGCTACGTTACCTATGGGCAAAGTCGCAAAAGGGCGTCCTACGCAACACGATGTTGCTCGCCTGGCCGGCGTCTCGCGCGCGGCGGTCTCGCACGTTCTCACCAACAACTCCGCCGTCACCATACCGGCCGAAACGCGCGAGCGGATCTATGCCGCGATGCGCGAGCTCGGCTATGTGCCGGATCGCAGCGCTCAGAGCCTGCGCACGCGCAAGACCTACACGATCGCCAGCATTATCCCCGACATCACGAACCCGTTCTACCCGGCATTCCAGCGCGGCATCCAGGATGTGGCGCTCCAGCACGGCTACGACCTGGTGATGTACAACACCGATGGCGATATCGAGCTGGAGCGCAAATGCCTTGAATCAGCCCATAAGGCCGGGGTCGATGGCCTGATCGTTGTGCTGTTCAACCTGGATCTCGATGCGCTTCGCCCGCTGGTCGAGAGCGGCGTGAGCGTTGTCGCCATCGCTGGGCCGGATGCGCTCAACCTGCCCGTCGACCGGGTGTATGTGGATAACGGGGTCGCTGCCCGCGCCGCTGTCGAGTATCTGATCGAGTGCGGCCACCGGGACATCGCTATGCTGGCGGGCGTCGAGGAGAACCCGCCACGGCTCTGGCGCATCCAAGGCTATCACGCGGCCCTCGCTGCCCAGCAGCCTCCGCTCGCCGAGCTGCTGATCGAGGAAGGGCCGTTCAACGAGGTTGGCGGCTACCAGGGCGCACGTGCGCTGCTTGCCCGTAACCCGCGGCCCACCGCGATCTTCGCGGCCAACGACCTGATGGCGATTGGCGCGATGAAAGCGATCCGCGAGGCGGGCCTGGCTATTCCCGACGATATCGCCGTCGTCGGCTTCGACAACATCTCCGCCGCCGAGCTGGTGTCGCCACAGCTTACGACGATTGCCCAGTCGCAGGAGCAGATGGGTCGCTCGGCCGCCGCGCTGCTCTTCAGCCGTATCGCCGGCGAAGCGCCCGACACGCCGCGCATCGTGGAGCTGCCATTCGAGCTGATTATTCGCGCATCCGCCTGATCGTTCACGCTTGAGGCACTGAGTACTGAGCGGAATTACCGCACCTATTCTCTGCACGGCCATTGGCCGCTGCGGCTGGTTGGCTGTTGTCTCAAACCAGGCCGATTTGCCCGCGCTCGAAGACGCACCGAGCCACACTTGAGCGAATCGGCGTCCTGATGCGCGCGGGCAGCACATCGTACCCAAGCGCTGCCTGCACCGACACGAGGCATGTGGGGGAGTGATGGTGATTGCAGTCTTCGGCAGCATCAATATCGACTTGGTCGTGACCGCGCCGCATTTGCCGCATCCCGGCGAGACGCTCACGGGCCATACGTTTCGAAGCGTGCCGGGTGGCAAAGGCGCCAACCAGGCCGTCGCCTGCGCCCGACTCGGCGCAACATCGCGAATGGTGGGCCGCCTCGGTATCGACAGCTTCGGCGCTGCGCTGCGCGCCGGGTTGACTCACGAAGGGGTCGATGCCGGTGGCGTGCTCGATGACCCTGAGCTTCCCTCGGGCATGGCGCTCATCACCGTTGACGACTCGGGCGAGAACACCATCGTGGTGATCCCTGGCGCGAACAGCTCTGTGGGCCTGGCCGAGCTGGCGCGGCTCGATGGGCTGCTTGCGGAAGCCGACGTGCTGCTGCTCCAACTTGAGGTACCGCTTCTGGCGGTGATTGCTGCCGCCGCGCACGCCCGCACCCGTGGCGTCACTGTGATCCTCGACCCGGCGCCCGCCCAGGCGCTACCAGACGACCTGATCGCACTGGTCGACGTGCTGACGCCGAATGAGACCGAGGCCGCCGCGCTTGTCGGCTTCCCGGTGGCAAGCCTGGCCGATGCGGCGCGCGCCGCCGAGGCGCTGCGCGCCCGCGGCGCACGCAACGTCGTCGTCAAGCGCGGCAGGGCTGGCGCGCTGGTTTCGAGCGCCGACGGCACGCTCTCACTGCCCAGCTTCCCGGTGGTGGCCCGCGATACCGTGGCCGCCGGTGATGCATTTAATGGCGGGCTCGCCGTGGCGCTTGCCGAGGGCAAGCCTTTCGCCGAAGCGATCCGCTGGGGACTCGCGGCCGGAGCGCTGGCCGTGACGCGCGTCGGCGCCCAGGCTGCCATGCCGACGCGCGGCGAGGTGCTGGCACTGCTCGATCGCGCTTGAAGGGAATCCGTATGCCACTTCCACCTGACTACCTGGAGCGCGTCTACGCCGGGGTGCTCGGCAAGACGATCGGCGTCTACCTTGGCCGCCCATTCGAGGGCTGGACATACGAGCAGATCATGGGCCAGCTTGGCGAGATCCGCTACTACGTCCACGCGCGCCGCGACGTCGCTCTGAAGAACCACGAGCTTGTCGTGACCGACGACGACCTGTCTGGCACTTTCACATTCCTCCGCGCGCTCGAGGACTACGGCTACCCTGCCGAGATCGCCCCGGCCCAGATCGCGCAGACATGGCTGAACTACATCCTGCCACAGCGAACCGTGCTCTGGTGGGGCGGCGTCGGCAACTCCACCGAGCACACTGCCTACCTGCACTTGCGCGACGGGGTCGGCGCGCCAGAGAGCGGATCGATCGCCCGCAACGGCAAGGTGGTGGCCGAGCAGATTGGCGCGCAGATCTTTGTCGACGGCTGGGCGATGGTCGCCCCCGGCGATCCTGAGCGGGCCGCCGACCTGGCGCGGCGCGCGGCGTCCGTTTCTCACGACGGCGAAGCGATCTATGGCGCGCAGGCGCTGGCGGCGATGGAAGCCCTGGCATTTGTGGAGCACGACCTGGGCCGGCTGCTCGACGCTGCAGCGAGGGCCATCCCGCCCGACTCGGTGATCGCCCGGCTCTACGACGACCTGCGCGCGTGGCACGCCGCCGACGACGATTGGCGCCGCACCCGCGAGCGGATCGAGGCGCGCTATGGCTACCAGATCTACGGCGGCAACTGCCATATCGTGCCCAACCACGCCCTCATTCTTCTTGGGCTCCTGTACGGCGGCGACGATTTCCAGCGCGCGATGACGATCGTTAACACCAGCGGCTGGGATACCGACTGCAACAGCGGCAACCTGGGCTGCCTGCTGGGGATCCGCGGCGGGCTGCGAGCGCTCGACGCCGGCCCTGACTGGCGCGCTCCGATCGCCGACCGGATCTTTCTGCCAACCGTCGACGGCGGGCGCTGTATCACCGACGCCGTCGCCGAGGCGGTACACGTGGCCAATGCCGGGCGTTGCCTCGCCGGCCTTCCGCCGCTAGCGCCCAAGGGCGGCGCGCGCTTCCACTTCGAGCTGCCCGGTAGCCTGCAGGGCTTCCAGCCGGGCGACAGCCCCTATGCCCGCGATGTCGTTGCGCTCGAGAATGTCGCTGGCCACAGCCAGCGCGGCGAGCGCAGCCTGGCCTTGCACTACCACCACCTTGCGCGCGGCCGCGTGGCGCGCGTCGCCACCCCGGCATTCATTCCGCCGGGTACGCCGGAGATGGCCGTGTACGAGCTGCTTGCCTCGCCAACGCTCTACCCAGGGCAGACCGTACGGGCCTGGTTGAGCGCCGATGCGAGCAACACGGCGCCGGTGAGCTGTGCCCTGTCGCTTCGGGTGTATGGCCCCAACGATGCGCCGGCCACGGTCGAGGGCGCGTCTGCTACGCTGAGCCCCGGCGCGGCTCAGTCGCTCACCTGGGCCATCCCCGACCTGGGCGGGGCGCCGATCATCGACGTCGGGCTCACCCTCCGCTCGGAGGGCCGGGCCGACGGCACGCTTTATCTCGACGCGCTCACCTGGGACGGCACACCCCAGGTCACCTTCACGCGGCCTGAGGGCGGCGGGACGATGTGGCGCCGGGCGTGGGTAGACGCGGTCGATCAGTTCGACCCAATGTGGCCCGAGCCGTTTCGCATCGTCCAGAACCGCGGCCGCGGCCTGCTGATCCAGGGCACGCGCGACTGGACCGACTATGCCGTGCGCGCCGTCGTCGTGCCGCACCTGGCGCGCGCCGCAGGCCTCGCCGCGCGTGTCCAGGGGCTGCGCCGCTACTACGCCCTGCTGCTTCGCTCCGCAGGGATGCTCCAGCTCGTCAAAGTGCTCGACGGCGAGACGGTGCTGGCCGAGGCGCCTTTCGCCTGGGAGCTTGGCCAGGCCTACGACCTGCGTCTCGAGGTACGCGGCGACGAGCTGCGGGCCTGGGCGACGCCGGCACACAATCGGAGCGGCGCCAATGGCCAGCCGCTGCTCACCGCCCGCGACCGGCAGCGCCCGCTTGCCGGTGGCGCCGTGGCACTCGTCGTTGAAGAAGGCCGACTCGCCGCCGACGCCGTGTCGGTTGCGCAGCTGACATCAGGGCTGTAGGCGCTCCTCCCGCCGGCCACTGGGCCAGGCGGAACATGAATAGATGTCGAAGCTGACAAGGAGAACGACCATGAATCGCCCGACCAACGAGAAGCTCACCCGCCGCCAGATGCTCCGCATGATTGGATTCGGCTCGGCCGGAGTCGCCCTCGCCGCCTGCGGCGCCGCTGTGCCCAGCGCTGCCACCCCCGCGCCCAGCGCTGCTGCGCCCACGGCGGGG
>CALLYN010000928.1 GCA_937858455.1 uncultured Kouleothrix sp. | reverse complement strand
CTGACGATCGGCGCTACGCAGCTGCGGCCGGTGGTGCGCGCCAGCGGCGGCGCCGACCAGATCGTGGCGCGCCCGATCGCGCTGCTGACACTAGCGTACGACGCGCGCGTCGCCGATCAAGCCCGCGCCGACGCGTTTCTGCGCGATGTGGTTGCGCGCGTCGAGCGCTATGGTGCCTGGTAGAGCATGCCGCAGCAAACAACAGAAGGAATCTGGTTTAGCTGGTGTATAATGGGCCTAGAATGCTCGTGTGCGGCGCATATACTCGAGACAACGACGTTTCCAGCTTGGTAGGCGGACTGAGCTGGTCGCCACGACCACGTATGCCAGAAAACAATTAGGTACTATGGAGGCATGAATGACTGGCAAAAAGGGGCGTCGTATCGGCGTGTTGACCAGCGGCGGCGACGCGCCTGGTCTCAACGCGGTGATCCGCGCAGTGGTGAAAACCGCGAACGGCTACGGCTACGAGGTACTCGGGATTCAGCGCGGCTACGAGGGCTTGTTGGGTGATACCGACTATCGCATTCTGACGGGCGCCGATGTGCGCGGCCTGCTGCCCATGGGCGGCACAATGCTGCAAACCACCAACAAAGGCCATTTCGGCGGGAAGCGCGTGGTTGGCGCCGAGAACGACCCATACCTGGAAGCGCTCGAAAATATCAAGAAGCTCGGCCTCAACGGCCTGATCACCATCGGCGGCGAGGGCACCCAGGCGATCGGCCTCGAGCTGGCGCAGATGGGCGCGCCGGTGATCGGTGTGCCCAAGACGATCGACAACGACCTGGCCGGCACCGACCGCACTTTCGGCTTCGATACCGCGCTGCAGGTGGCCACCGACGCGATCGACCGCCTGCATACCACCGCGGCTAGCCACAACCGCGTCATGGTGCTCGAGGTGATGGGTCGCCACGCTGGCTGGATCGCGCTGCACTCGGGCATCGCCGGCGGCTCGGATGTGATCCTCATTCCCGAGATCGCCTTTGACGTGCAGAAGGTGGCCGACAAGATCATGGAGCGCGAGCAGCGCGGCAGCACCTTCAGCATTGTGGTGGTGGCCGAGGGCGCGATGCCCAAAGGCGGCACCGCCTTCTATATGGCCCCCGGCCGGCTTGGCGGCGTCGGCACCACGCTCACCGAGCAGCTGGCGCAGATCACCGGCAAGGACTGCCGCGCGGTGGTGCTGGGCCACCTGCAGCGCGGCGGCCCGCCAACGCCCTACGACCGTATCCTGGCCACGCGCTTCGGCGCCGCCGCGGTCAATGCGCTCAACGACGGTATTACGGGCGAGATGGTATCGCTGCGCGCGCAAGATATCATCACGGTTCCGCTCGAAGAAGCATGCGGCCACCTCAAGACGGTGCGGCCGCACAGCGACCTCGTGCGTACCGCCCGTGGCCTGGGCGTGAGCTTCGGCGACTAGCGCGCACTACAGGGGGAGATTGCGGATTGCAGCGCTCGATCTGCAATCTCCCCCGCTGATGATCTGCCGTACTGCATGGAACTACTTTGGCTTGGGTACGATGGGCTATCGGTGCGCTACGGCGATGTAGCGGCGATACTCCAATATAACGCTTCGCTCGACGCACGAATTACGCGCGCATATGGCCGCGTACCCGCCAACGTGCGCGCGATCGTCGTCACCGGCGAGGGCGCGTACCTGCCTTCGAGCTGGACGGTCGACCAGCTGCGGCAGCGCTGGCTGCAGTGGCGCGGTGCGCGCAGCTAACCCCACCTCCGACACGGTGTCGCAATCGGCGGTTTGCGCCACTTCTACCGAACCGTACCCGGATCGCTGCCGTTTTGATCAGGCGCGCGATTGCCCCCTCGGGTTACACTACTGTCAGCGGCGTGCCTGGGCGTGTCAGCGAATTGTAATTCGGCAGGCTAGCCGCAGCCTCTATCCAGGGGTACACTCATGGGCGTAGTAAACTGCGCGATCGGGCGCGAAGTCGATATCTATATCGCCATCGCCCGCGGGCGCGAGATGGCGGCAACAGTCGGCTTCGACGAGATCGACCGCACCCGGATCGAAATTGCGATCCTCGAGCTGACGCGGAATATTCTGGTGCATGCTGTCAGCGGTGAGCTTGGGCTTGAGCAGATCGACGACGGCGTGCGGTGCGGCATGGCGATCACCGCCAGCGACGCCGGGCCGGGCATCGCCGACATCGAGCTTGCGCTGCGCGATGGCTACAGCACCGCGCATACACTCGGCGCCGGGCTGCCGGGCGTGCGCCGGCTGATGGACGAATTTGCGATTGAGTCGCGCGTGGGGAGCGGCACCACGGTGCGCGCGGTAAAGTGGCTGAGCAAGCGGCGGGAGCGCCTCAGCGGAGGGCGCCAATCGTGACGATCTCGTGGGGCGCGGTGTGCCGCGCAAAACAGGGCCAGCCGGTGTCTGGCGATGTGTACCTGGTGCACGAGTACGCCCCAGGTATGCTTCTGGCCACGGTGATCGATGGGCTTGGCGGCGGCGAAGAGGCGGCCCACGCGGCGCTGCTGGCGCGCCAGGTGCTGCTGCAGTTCCCCGATTACCCGCTGCAAGAGCTGCTGCGCCGCGCCCACACCGCACTGCACGCAACCCGCGGCGCCGTGATCGGCCTGCTGCGGCTCGAGCAGGCGCAGCACCTGGCTTTGTATACCGGGGTTGGCAATATTGGCGTACAGGTGTACAGCCGCCAGCCGATCAAGCCGATCTCCAAAAATGGCATCCTCGGCTTCCGCCTGCCAACCTTGCTCGAGCTGCGCTATGCGTACGACCCCGGCGACATCTTCGTGCTCTACAGCGATGGCATTTCGGGCGGCTTCGCGCAAGACGGCACGATCGACCTTAAACAGCCGCCACAGCGCATGGCCGAGCAGCTGCTCGCAGGCTATGGCAAGCTCAGCGACGACGCGACGGCCGTGGTGATCAAAACAACAGAGCGACCATGAAGACGCCTTTGCAGCTGTGGCTGACCCAATATCGCGAGCCGCTCCTGGCGCGCTGGTACGCGCTGGCCGTGGCGCCGGCGTACGCGCTGGCCCCGGCCGGCCTAGCCGACTCAGGCGCCGAAGAGGCCGCGCCGCCGCTGAGCAACCTGGCGAGCTTCCAGCACGCGCTGTACGATGCGCTGCTGGCCGCTGCCGACGGTGACACGCCGATCGGCGCGCATCTGCACGCTGCCCAGGCCCTGCTGGCCCACGCCAGCGTTGGCGATCTGCCGCGGTATGTTGCGCTTACCACCAAGCTGCGCCGCGCCGCCTGGGAGCTGCTGACCGACGCCGAGCACCGGCCCGCTAGCCCGCGCGCCTTTCGCGACTGGAGCCAGCTCGTCGAGGCGCTCGACGCGCTGCTTGAGCGCACCGCCGCCGAGCTGGCGGCGCAGTGGGCTGCCGCCGCCGACCAGGTGCGCCACGAGCTGAGCGAAACCACGCTGCTCGTCGAGAGCCTGTACCACGACGCCGAGGCGACCGACCGCACAACCCTGCAGGTGTCGAACCTGAACCAGATTGCGCAGGGCCTTGCCGCCAGCATGAATCGCGATCAGCAGCTGGCGATCGTGGCCGAGAAGCTGCAGTCGACGCTTGAAGTGGCGATGCTGTCGATCTGGCTGTACGACGAGCAATCGCAGCTGCTGCGGCCCGAGCGCTGTACCCCCGACGGCGAAGCTGCCCCGCCGCCGCTGGCGCTCGGCAGCGCCAGCCCCGACGACCTGATCGTGCGGGCGTTTCGCGACGCCGAGATCATTTTCCAGCCCGGCGCCGCCGCTGCGCAGCAGGGTGCCTGGTACCGCGCTGGCTTCGCGGTGCTGGCGGTGCCGATGATCAGCCAGGGCCAGGTGATCGGCGTGATCGCCATCCTCGACCCCTCGGCCGACGCGCTTGGCGACCGGTCGCAGCACGATTTCGTGAAGTCGGCCGCCAGCCAGGCGGCGATTGCGCTCGAAAATACCCGGCTGTACAACGAGGTGCTGGGCTTCAATTCGGTGCTCGAACAGCGCATCGCCGAGCGCACGCGCCAGCTGCAGATCGAGCGCGATACGCTCGAGACCGTCAACCAGATCGCGATCGAGACCAGCAGCACGCTCGACCGTGACTCGCTGCTCGAAGCCTCGCTCAGCGCGCTGGCCGAGCTGGTGGGCGTGCGCTATGGCTCGATCATGCTGGTGGAGCCGGAGACCGAGCACCTGGTGGACTGCGCCGTGCTTGGCCGTGGCGACGCGCTCGGCTTCACGCGCTTTGCGATGGGCCAGGGCATCGTCGGCTGGGTGGCGCAGCACAAGCGCCCGGCGATCGTCGCCGACGTGACGAAGGACCCGCGCTGGCTGGATCTGCCGGACATGCACGGCGAGCTGCACAAGACCGGTGGATCGCTGATCGCGGTGCCGCTGATCGCGCACCACCAGACGTTAGGCGTGCTGCTGCTCTCGCACGACGCGATCGGCTACTTCAACGACGACCACCTGCGGCTGCTGATCGCCTCGGCTGGCCAGATTGCGATCGGCATCAACAATGCCCAGCTGTACACCGAGCTAGAAAAAGAGCTGATGCACCGCAGCGATATGCTTCAGCGCCAGGAGGCCGAAGCCAGCCAGAGCCAGGCGATCCTGCAAAGCCTGACCGACGGCGTGATTGTGTGCGGCGAGGATGGCGCGGTGCTGACGGCCAACCCGGCCTGCGAGCGCATTCTCGATCGCCCGGTCGAGGAGCTGGTGATCTGGAACCTGCCCGAGCTGCTACGCCGCCTGCTGGGCCGCCGCGCCGACGAGCTGCCGATCGAAGATCTGCTGGCGCGGCCGATCGACGAGCGCCACCGGCCGCGCGCGTTCGCCGGCGTGTTTCAGCTTGGCACGCGTATGATTAGCATCTCGCTCGGCCCGGTGCTCACCAGCAAAGACGCGCTCATGGGCGCGGTGGTGGTGTTCCGCGACATCACGCGCGAGATCGAGTCGGATCGGCTGAAGACCGAGTTTATCGGCACCGTGTCGCACGAGCTGCGCACGCCGATGACCTCGATCAAAGGCTTTACGCAGCTGCTCTCGATGGGCAGCCTGGGTGCGGTAAACGACACGCAGCGCGAGTTTTTGCAGATCATTCAGGCGAACGCCGAGCGCATGATCTCGATTATCAACGACCTGCTGGACATCACCAAGATCGAGACGGGCAGCGTCGAGCTGGATCTGCGGCCGCTGCACCTGGCCGAGACGCTGAGCACCGCGATGCTCGAGCTGCAGCCGGCCATCCGCGAGCGCCAGCACGACCTGGCGATCAGCCTGCCGCCAGGGCTGCCGCTGGTGCGCGCCGATGCCAAGCGTCTGAACCAGATCATCGGCAACGTGCTTTCGAACGCGGTGAAGTATACGCCGCGCGGCGGCAAGATCGCGCTGGAGGCGCGCGAGATCGACTGCGAGGCGCTGCCCGCCGAGCTGCGCGAGGGGCTGAACCCGAAGGGCCGCTTTGCGCTGGTGGAAGTGCGCGACACCGGCGTGGGCATCGCGCCCGCGGATCTCGAGCGCATCTTCGAGCGTTTCTACCGTGCCGAGAACCCGCTAAAGATCGAGGCCGGCGGCACCGGCCTGGGGCTTTCGCTGGTGCGGCCGCTGATCGAGCTGTTTGGCGGCCGGATCTGGGTGCGCAGCACGCTTGGCGAGGGCAGTACCTTTAGCCTGGCCATCCCGGCGGCCTAGAACGCAGCGGCGCAAGCTGGCGCTACTTCACCGGAGCGACACTCTGCTCGAAGGTCGCGACGTGCTCTTTCCCCGCGATGCTGGCGTGGATCTTGACGATCCACTGGCCATCCATGGTGAACACCCCTTTGATGCGATACTGGCCCTTCCCAAGCGGCTCGCCGAGCGGCTGGTTGGTGCCCATGGGCATGGCCGGCATGTCTTGCTCGAGAAACACCGTCGCGCCGTCGATCGGCTGGCCGCCAGCGTCGCTCAGCGTTACGAAGAACTCGTAGTCTTGTAGTAGTGTCACGCTGCTTGGGCGCTCGAGCGTGATTGTGACGCCATCGCTGGCCTGCTGGGTGGCGGTGTAGCCCGGCCGCGCGCCCGCCCCGCCACACGCGCACAGCAGCAGCGCCACAGCCGCGAGCACAGTAAAGAATCTCAGCATTGCGTTCGCTCCTGTCTACCTTGCAGTGCGGCGAAGCCGGCCCAAACCCGCAGCAAAGGCATAGGGGCACGATAGCGCGCCCGCACAATGATACTTGTCGATCATTTCTACCGAAGGCTGAGGGCGCCAACTGCGTAATTCCTACGTATGAACTGAAACATGCCTCAGCCTTCGAGCGGCGAGCGGTCGCTGCCGAGCTCGGCGGGTGGCGCGCCAAGCGGGTAGCGCAGCGACACAAAGAAGCCTAGCAGCATGTGCTCGATATTGACGATCAGGTACAGCGCGGAAAGGATCAGCGCCAGCTCTTTCGAGTAGCCGTAGCGCGCCAGCATGGCGATCAGAATCGCGTCGCGCACGCCAATGCCCGAGAAGCTGATCGGCAGCGCCTGCAGGATCGAGATCAGCGCCGTCGACGAGACGATCGCCAGCAGCGGGACGTTCGGCAGCTGCATTGCCACGAACAGCAGGTAGATCCGCAGCATCGTCGAGGTAGCCGAGCCGACCGAGGCGAGCATGAGGCGCGCGGCCGGGCCAGGGCGCAGGCTGAGCTGAGCGAACTGCTCGCGCCAGCGCTCAAGGCGCGCGCGGATGCCGGCCGGCGCGATCGGCAGCACGCGCGCGAACAGCCACTCGCGCGGGCCGCGCGCCATGAGCGCGGGGGTTGCGAGAAACACCGCCAGCGCGAAGCCGATCGTGGCGAGCTGAGCCGACTGCGGCAGCACGTCGAGAAACGCGACCAGCGCCAGCAGTGCCAGCAGCGCCATGATCACGAAATCGAACAGCCGGTCGAGCAGGATGCTGAACAGCGCCGGCGCCAGCGGCTGGCCGCGCTCGCGCAGGTACCAGGCCTTGACGAAATCGCCCGACTGGCCGGGCGTAGTGCCGCCCAGGTACAGGCCGATCATATAGAGCGCCATGGCGAAGCCGAGCGACGGCGGCTGCATGCCCAGCTCGCGCATAAGCATATTCCAGCGCCACGACTTCACGGCGATAAACGGCAAGAACAGCGCCAGCGAGAGCACCAGCGGCCAGATCTGCACGCGGGCGAGCCCCTCGGCGAGCCGGCTAAAGTCGGTGCGCCACAGAAACAGCACGAGCAGCGCCGGGCCAATCAGGCGGATGGCCCAGCGGGCGTATTTGTTCATCGTTCTGGCCCTTTAAAGCGCAGGCTGGCGATCTGCTCGGAGATCAGGCCGAACAGGAAGATAATGATCCCGCCGAGGAAGAAGATCCCGGTGGAAGGTGGAATGTGTAGCCAGCGATCGCCATTGGCGACCGACCAGAAGTACGCGGCGAGCGCCAGCGCCTCTAGCGCCAGGAAGATCGGGAAGAACACCCGCAGCGGGCTGAACAGCGTGACGATCCGCAGGATGATCAGGCCGAAGCGCACGCCGTTGCGCATGAGCTTCTGGGTGCTTTGGCCGCCCTGGCGCCGGCGCATGGCGATCGGCTCGAAGCGGATGTGGTAGCCGGCCTTGGCGAAGGCCATGGCGCTGGTGGTGGGCCACGAAAAGCGGTTGGGCAGCAGGTGCAGGAATTCGAGCATCACACTGCGGCGAAACGCGCGAAAGCCCGACGTCAGGTCGCGCATTTCCATGCCCACCAGGTAGCTGCCGAAGCGATTGAGCGCGGTGTTGCCGAGCCAGCGCAGCGCGTTCTGCTGGCCGGCGCGGTCGCGCTCGCCGATCACCATATCGTAGGGGCCGATGTGGCGCAGCAGCAGCGGTAGATCGGCCGGGTTCATCTGGCCGTCGCCGTCGACGATCACCACCACGTCGCCGGTGGCGGCGCGCACGCCGGTCTTCACGCCGGCGCCATTGCCGACATTGTAGGGCCGGCGGATCACCCGCGCGCCGGCGGCCGCAGCCACCTCTGCGGTAGTGTCGCGCGAGGCGTCGTCGACGACGACGATCTCGGCGTCGGGGCAGTGGTCGCGCACGCCGGCGATCACCTGGCCGATCGTCGCGGCCTCGTTCATGGCCGGGATGACGATGCTGATGCTGAATGGCCACTGCGTGGCCGGCGGGCGTGCGGCTGGCTGGGCCTGCGCCTGCTCGATACTTAATATTGACATAACCTGCTCCAATGCGCTCTTGGCATTTCTGGATGTTGGCTGCTGCGTGATGTCGTACTCGGATTTTGGCGCTCCGCGCCACTTTCAGGGCACTATTTCAAACAAGCGCCTAACTACTGGGATTGGGCGCGGCACTAATAATTGACATAATATACTTTCGCAATGGCGCGTACTCAGTGTGCACCGGGAAGTGCGGGAACTCGGCGACGATATTAGCGGGCGGGCAAAACAGAACACCGTGGTCGGCCTCGGCGAGCATGGCGGTATCGTTATACGAGTCGCCCATGGCGATCACGCGGAAGTTAAGCGCGCGCAGCGCCGCCACGGCCGTGCGCTTGCCATCGGCCTGGCGCAGCGTATAGCCGCTGACGCTGCCGGCTTCGTCGGTGTGGAGCGTATTGCAGAACAGCGTGGGCTGGCCAAGCTTGGCCATGAGCGGCGCGGCGAACTCGTAGAATGTGTCGGACAGAATGATCAGCGGCATGCGCGCGCGCGCCCAATCGAGGAACTCGCGCGCGCCCGGCAGCGGATCGATCGTGTCGATCACCGCCTGGATGTCGCTCAGGCGCAGGTGATGCTGGTGCAGCAGCTCGATGCGGCCGCGCATCAGCGCGTCGTAGTCGGGGATCTCGCGGGTGGTGAGGCGCAGCCGCTCGATGCCGGTGCGCTCGGCGACGGCGACCCAGATCTCGGGCACGAGCACGCCCTCAAGGTCGGTGGCAAGCAGTGTTGGTTGGGATGGCATGGAGTATCTCCAGTGTGCGATAGTTCGAATATAGCGCGAGCGCGACTGCTGAAGGCGCGGCGGCGCCGGGGCCGAGCGCGCGCCTGGTTCAGGCCACCGCAGGCGCCCTATTGTACCCGAACCTGGCTGATCATCAAGCTGAGCATGCGCGCGTCGTCGCTGCCGGCGAACTCGTGCGCGGGCACGAATGCCGGCGCGCGCAGGCCCAGCTCGACGCGCGACTGGCCGGCGAGGTTGCCTGGCAGGGGCAGGCGGTAGGTGCGCCACTCGCCGCTGGCTACCTGCACCTGGCCGATCAGCTGGCCGCCGGCCCACACTTCCAGCGGCACGCTGCCGGGCCGCCCGCTGGCGAGCCGCAGCAGCAAGCTGCTGCCCGGGCGGAGCGGCGCGCTGAGCGGCAGCACCACGCGGCCGTTGCCAGCCAGCCAGCGGAAGCTACCAAGCGGCCCGCTCTCGGCCTCGGTGAAACCGTCGATATAGCCCAGGTCGAAGCCGCCGCCGAGCGCGAGCGTGCCGGTGACCGGCGGCCGCAGCCATTCGAGCGCCCAGAGCTGGATGTCTTCGCCGGCACGACCCTCGGCGCTGGCCAGCGGCTCGCGCGCGGCCTTGAGGTCGCCCGCGTCGCG
>CALLYN010000927.1 GCA_937858455.1 uncultured Kouleothrix sp. | reverse complement strand
AAATTTCGGGGGCGGCGAAGCCGCCCCCGAACCCCCACCATAATCCAAGCGATCAGCCGGATCTGGTATGACAAACTGGCCGCACGTCGTTCACCGCTGCATCCTTGGGTCGTGCGTCGGGTCGGCGTATACGGGCGGGCAGCCGTGTTCGATCGCTTCGCGGCGCAGCTCGTAGTGCCATGGTTCGTTGCCGTAGATCTGGCACAGCCCGTACTCGGCGCCGTGCTCCGCAAGCCACGCCGCTGCGTCGGATGGCCCGATGTCGGCTGCGCCTCCCGACACATGAGGAGACGTGGCGGGGGTGGCAACCCACCGGGCGGCTTCCTCTTCCGAGCCGTACGTCGAGACCGCCTCACGCAGCAGCTGGTACTGGTATGCTGGCGAACGCCAGCCACTATTGACGAAGAGCGCGACCCCGTCGCGCGCTGCGTCCGATGCGGCCTGGCGCAGGGCGCCGAGGAGCGCAGGATCAAGGTTCGCGACGCCTGGAAGCTCGTCGTCGAAGACTGTCGTGCCGCCGGGGACGGCGCCATCGGCCGTGCCAAGCGCGCCGCGAGGCGCGCCGATGGGTGGTGCGGCCTCTCCCGCCGCTGGCCGAGGCGCTAGCTGCGGCCGCAGCTCTTCGCTGCGAGGGGCGCCGGTGGGCGATGCGGCCGCCGAGGGCGAGGATGCCGGCAACCGGCAGCTGGGGAGCGCGGCGCTCACGGCGATGACGAGCAGGGTGGCGACAAGGAGCCTGGGGAAGCGGCGCGCCGCTGTTTGTGCTGATTTGCTGAAGGTCATGCCTCCAGTGTAGGCAGCGCGATGTTGCCGGAGCGTATGTGGTTTTCGATATGCCGACGATACGCGCCGGCTGGTATAATCGGACCATGCGTGTACTAATTGTCGAGGACGAAGCATATCTGGCAGAAGCCATCCGCGATGGCCTACGCCTGGCAGCGATCGCGGCGGACATTGCCGGCGACGGCGACACCGCTCTGGAGCTGCTGAGCATCAACGCCTACGATATAGCCATCCTCGATCGCGATATCCCCGGCCGCTCCGGCGACGAGGTCGCCAAACACATTGTCGCCTCGGGCAGCGGCATGCCGATCCTCATGCTCACCGCTGCCGACCGCCTCGACGACAAGGCCTCCGGGTTCGAGCTCGGCGCCGACGACTACCTCACGAAGCCGTTCGAGCTTCGTGAGCTCGTGCTGCGCCTCAGGGCGCTCGACCGCAGGCGCGGCCACAGCCGGCCGCCCGTGCGCGAGATCGCCGGCCTGCGGCTTGATGCGTTCCGCCGCGAGGTCTACCGCGACGGGCGCTACGTCGCGCTCACCAGAAAGCAGTTCGCCGTGCTCGAGGTGCTCGTCGCAGCCGAGGGCAGTGTCGTCAGCGCCGAAGAGCTGCTGGAGCGGGCGTGGGATGAGAACGCGGACCCGTTCACCAACGCCGTGCGCATCACGGTCTCGGGGCTGCGCAAACGGCTCGGCGAACCGTGGATCATCAGCACGGTGCCAGGGGTGGGCTACCGCATCGACACCGGGAGCGAAGGAGGGAGCCGTGGATAGGCAGCCTGGGCTGAGCGTTCGCCTCAAGCTCACCCTCAGCTACGCCGGGTTTCTCATGCTTGCAGGCGCGCTGCTGCTCGCGGTCGTTTGGGTCTTCCTGCTGCGCTATGTGCCCGACGGCCCGCTTATAACCCTCGGCCCTTTTGTTCCCAACCGCTCGGACCTCCTGCGCGCTTTCGCTCCACGGGCCGCCGAAGTGTTGGCGTTCCTGCTGGCGTTCGGCCTGCTGGGCGGGTGGATTATCGCCGGCCGCATGCTCGCCCCGCTGACGCGCATCGCAGACGCCACGCGCATGGCCGCGAACGGTTCGCTCTCCCACCGGATCCGCCTAGAGGGCCGCAGAGATGAGTTCCGCGAGCTCGCCGACGCGTTCGACGCCATGCTCGCCCGGCTCGAGGCGCACGTCGCCGAGCAGCAGCGTTTCGCAGCCAACGCCTCCCACGAGCTGCGCACCCCGCTGGCGGTCACGCAGACACTGCTCGAGGTGGCACGCAGAGACCCCAGCCGCGACAGCGCCGAGCTTGTCGAGCGCCTCTACGCCGTCAACGCACGGGCGATCGGCCTCACTGAAGCATTGCTCCTGCTCAGCCGCGCCAGCCAGCGGTCCTTCGCCCGAGAGCACGTCGACCTCTCGCTCATCGCGGAAGAGGCCACGGAAACGCTCCTCCCTCTGGCGGAAAAGCAAGGCGTCGCCATCGAGACCTCCGGCGACATGGCCTTCGCGATTGGCTCGCACGCGCTCCTGCTGCAGCTGGCTACAAACCTCGTGCACAACGCGATCGTGCACAATCTGCCTGAACAGGGCGCCGTATGGGTCACGACCAGCGCTCAGCCCAATGCTGTGCTGCTCAGCGTCGAGAACACCGGCGAGAAGCTCACCCGGCAGTTGCTTGCCACGCTTGCCGAGCCGTTTCAGCGCGGCACCCAGCGCGTACGCACCGACCACGCAGGTGTCGGCCTTGGCCTGGCAATCGTCAAAAGCATCGCCCAAGCCCACGACGGAACCCTGACCCTCGCCCCCCGGCCCGCCGGTGGGCTCCGCGTCACGGTGCTGCTGCCCGCCGCGCCGCCGCACCCCTCTACAGCGCTCAGCCTTCGGCTGAGCCCGCCAACTGCGTAAGTTACAGGACTTACGCAGTTGCCTTGTCTGGCTGCCTCAATCAGGCACTTTTGCCTGCGGCAGCATGGTACTCAGCCATCATTGTGTGTGCGGTTTTTCCGCGCTCCGCGCGGAAAAACCGCACACGATACGGAGCATAGTACCGCTCTGACGAAGGCTGATAGCGCCAACTGCGTTTGTCCTACACGTATAGTTCTCAGATTTTGGCGCAAAGCGCCAAAATCTGAGAACCTGTCTGAAAGGTACTGGTATCATGCTCGTGATGCCGCGCCTGCGCCCGAATAGCGGTAGACCAGCGTACGCTCCATTCTACGCAGCGTAGCGATGGGCTCTTGCGCGCGGGAAAGCACCCGCCACCATAGCGGAAACCGCGAAAACCCGACCAGCTCGCTTGGCCTGAATTCCTTGACCAGCTCAAGCCTCGGCTCGATCCGCCCGATGTCCTGCGGATCGTCAAGCCCCCATTTGTAGGTTGCACCCGTGCCGCCAACATTCGCGCCCGCCCGCTTCACGATGAACGAATTGCAGATATCGAAGATCAGCTGGCCGCTGGGGAAGTGAGCGACTATCGCAGTGAGGAGCGCTTTCACTTCTGTTTCGCTCAGGTAGTGCAGCACCCCCTCGGCGAGAAACAGCCCCGGCCGGCCCCGTGGAACCTCGTCCAACCAGCGCAGATCGGCGAGCGGTGCGCCGACCAGGTGATAGGCGCCTCGCTCGGGAAACAGTTGGCGCCGCAGGTCGATCACATCGGGATAATCTACGTCAAACCACTCGACACTGGCAGGCGGATCGACTCGAAACACACGGCTGTCCATTCCGCAGCCCACCTGGACGACGACCGCGTCCGGGTGATCGGCCAGAAAGTGCGCCGTGAGGGCATCAAAGGTCGCAGCGCGCGTGGCAATAATCGCAGGCCCGATGTCTTTCCATATGCTCCATGAGGCCACTCCCGTTAATTGCTTATTCAGGTCATAGTCGATATGCCGCATCGCCTCTTCGGCCCACGGATCGCGCAAGATCGGATGTTCCCACTGGCTTTGGATCGCTCGGCCGCTCAAGGTCATGAGCATGGTTTCTTTTTCTTTGGTAAAGTGGATCTTATCGGTCGCCATGGCTTGCTCCTTGGGAACGAATGTCCCGTGTCTGCCTGAGCTGCTCGATCTGTGCCCGTGCCGACGTGGTAATCTACTGGCTGCTCGCGCCGGTTTGTGCATCTTCCGGCCGCAGCGCCCGATCTACGATAAGGAGGAAATGAGATGGGTCTCAAGCGCATGGACAATGTCGGTATCGTGGTGGAATCCCTCGATACCGCCATCGCTTTTTTCGCCGAGCTTGGCCTCACGCTCGAAGGGCGAGCTACGATCGAAGGAGCGTGGGCCGGGCGCGTCACCGGGCTGGGGCTCCAGCGCGTCGAGATCGCCATGATGGTCACTCCCGATGGCCACAGCCGGATCGAGCTCTCGCAATTTCTCACCCCGCCTGTAGTCGCCGATCACCGCAACACACCGGTGAACGCGCTCGGCTACCTGCGCGTCATGTTCGCCGTGGACGACATCGACGAGACGCTCGCCAGGCTTCGCACGCGCGGCGCGCAGCTCGTCGGCGACGTGGTTCAGTACGAGGACTCGTATCGGCTCTGCTACATCCGCGGCCCCGAAGGGCTGCTCATCGGGCTCGCCGAGGAGCTGTGATAGGATCTGAAGCGGCTTCGCCGCCTGAAATTCGTTTTGGGATGCCCAGCCCGGCTTCGCCGGGCTGGGCATCCCAAAAAAAGAAATTAATCACACAGAGTTGGTATCAGACAAATTCTAAAAGAACCCAAGCTCCTCGCGCGCATCTTCGCTCATCATGCTCGGGTTCCAGAACGGCGTCCACACCAGGTTGACGCTCACGTCCTCGAGCTCCTTGAACACATCCTTCAGCGCGCCAACCTCGCGGCGGGCCTGGTCGATGATCTGCGGCCCGGCCGGGCACGCCGGCGTGGTCAGGGTCATGTCGATCTGCACCTTCTTGCCCTGGTCCTGCACGTCGACGTTGTACACCAGCCCCAGGTTGACGATATCCAGGCCGATCTCGGGGTCGTAGACATTCTTCAGCGCGGTGCGCACCATCTCTTCGGTTACCATAGCGCGTGCTCCTTCTTTCGATAGCAATTGCTTTTTTAATGATACCATTGGTGCTACAGATCGGCAACGTCGCAAGCCTGGCTTGCGGCCATGTACCAAGGAGTACGCCATGCCCCTGATCGGTATCACGACGCACGCGCCCGGCGCCCAGCACCGCGCCGCGCTCGACACCCTGCTGGCCCTGATTGTCGCCGGCGTCGAGCGCGCGGGCGGCATCCCGCTGCTCATCCCGCCCGGACTGGCCGAGCCAACGCTGCGCGCGCTGCACCAGCGCCTCGACGGGCTGCTGCTCTCGGGCGGCGGCGACCTGGCGCCGGGCCTGTACGGCGGCGCGCCATCCGAGCAGATTGGCGGCATCGAGCCCGAGCGCGACACCGCCGAGCTTGCGCTTGTCGGCTGGGCGCTGGCCGAGGCCACGCCGCTGTTCGGCATCTGCCGCGGCGCGCAGATCCTGAACGTCGCGCTTGGCGGCACGCTCTACGCCGACACCGCCGCGCACCCCGGCGCGCTGCGGCACACCTACTTCCCCGAGCACCCCTTCGACATGCGGCCGCACCCGGTGCGCGTGGCCGAAGACTCGCGGCTGGCCACGATCGTCGGCACGCCGCTGCTGAGCGTCAACAGCCTGCACCACCAGGCCTGCCGCGACATCGCCGCGCCGCTGCGCGTGGTCGCCACCGCGCCCGACGGCCTGGTAGAGGCGATCGAGCTGCCGGGCCACCCGTTCGCGCTGGCGGTGCAGTGGCACCCCGAGGCGCTGCCCGAGGTAGCCGAGCAGCGCGCGCTATTCGAGGCGTTTGTCGCCGCGTGCGGCTAGCGAGCGCCGGGGTGTCGCCAGCAGCGCAAAGGGCCGAGCTGCACGCTCGGCCCTTCGGCTTGGTTGTGATCAACAGAAAACAGCGGCTAGCTGGCCGGCGCCGGCGCGGGCTGCGGCGCCTCGGGCGGGCCGAAGCGCACCTCGAGCACACCGCCGCGGAACACCGCGCGCTTGGCCGGCCGCTCGGCCAGCGTCAGCGGCAGGATCATATCGCGCTTGAAGTTGCCGATCGCGATGAACAGCTCGTCGCCGCGCTTGGTCATGCTCACCTTGCCGATCTCGACATGCGGCAGCGGCAGGCGCATTACGTACTCGTCGCCCTCCTTGGCGATCTCCTGCACCGCACCCTTGAAAAACACCCGCGTCGGGTCGTCGCTGCCGAACAGCTCGCGGCCGACCATCGCCAGGTCTTCAACGCCCTTGATGTCGCGCGGGTGGTGCTGGGCCTCCCAGATCGGCAGCGGGGCGAAGATATCGTGCACCTCTTTGCGGTAGCCGGCCTGCAGCTCGGCCAGCTTGCGCATAAACTCGCCCTCGGCCGCGTGCAGCGGCAGCAGCCGGTTCAGCGCCACGCCATCGACGGGGTAGCCGAACAGCGAGAGGTAGGTCGCGGCGCGTTGGGCCTCTTTGATCACCATGCGCTCGGCGTTCACCACCAGCCGGTACGAGCTAACATTCGGGTCGGTGAGCGTCTCGCGCAACGCCTCGACGCCCTTGGTGAGCCGGTTCAGCGTCTCGAAGGCGTTGGTAGCCGGGATGAGCGCGCGCACCAGCGGCTTGGCCACGCTGAGCGTGCCGGGGTCCCAGTCCATCACGCGCGCGGCGTACCACTGGAATGTCTCGGGCATCGTCAGCAGCCGGATCGTCTCGCCGGTGGGCGCGGCGTCGACCACCACCACGTCGAAGTTGCCCTCTTTGGCCTGGCGGCGAATATGCAGCAGGCTCACAACTTCTTCCATGCCGGGAATAATCGCCAGCTCTTCCGAGGCCACGTCGTCGACACCCTTGCGGCGCAGCAGGCCCGCCAGGTAGGTGCGCAGCTCGCCCCAGTGCTGGCGCACCTCGTCGAGCACGTTGATCTCCTGCCCCCACAGCCGGTCGGTCAGCTGCGTCGGCAGCGCGCCCAGCGGGTGGTCGAGCGCGTCGGCCAGGCTATGGGCTACGTCGGTGCTCACCACCAGCGTGCGGTGGCCCAGCTCGGCGGCGCGCGCCGCCGTTGCGGCCGCGGTGGTGGTCTTACCGACACCGCCCTTGCCAAGATAAAGTATCAGTCGCATATTGTCCTCTGTGAACTGCGCGCCAGGTTGCAAGGCTGAAGTGAATACCCATGCACAGTACGCTGGTGGTATTGTAAAGGTTGCGCTTTGCGCCTGTCAAACCCGGCGCCCAGCGCGCCGGGCTCGGGCAACGTCTTTCGACCCTCCGCCTGCTTCTTTCCCTGATTTGGCGTCGTGGTGCGACCGCTTTGTGTCCCTACCACGGCGCAAACAATAATCCCCCCTCTCCCGAGCGCGGAAGAGGGGGGTGAGGGACGGATTCGCACGAGCCATGGCCCAGCGCTACCTCTCGACGTAGAGCACGCGCTCGGGGTCGGGCTCGTCCTGAGCGCCGGCCGTGCGCGCGGTCATGGCCATCAGGAAGCGATACACCGTCAGGAAGAGCACCATGATACCGCTGGCCCAGTAGAGCATAGTAACCCATAGCAGGTGGCTGTCGGAGCCGCTGTACAGGCCATGGCCCAGCGCCAGCGCGAACAGCACGAAGCTCAGGAAGTGGATGGCGCGCCAGAGCTGCTGGCCAATCAGCGGGCGCACATAGAAGCTCAGCGTCACGAGCGCCAGCACGTAGATGCCAACCTGGCCAAGGCCGACCCACAGCGGCTTGTAGCCGGTGCTGCTGAACGGCACCAGGATCTGCCGCAGCCCGTAGTGAATGTAGGCGTCGCCCATGAGGATCAGCGCGTGGAAGACGGCGAACAGCAGGCCCAGCAGGCTGGTGTGCTGGTGCAGCTCGAACGTGCTCGCGCCGCCCGGCCAATTCGCCGACAGCCGGGTGCCCATCATCAGGCCAAACACCATCGACATCCACAGCAGGCCGTAGGCCACCATGGCGCTGGCGCGCGACAGAAACCAGTAGGCTTTCGGGTCGGCGCCGCGCAGCGAGGCGTTCAGGCCCGGCAGGATCGCCGGCATCGCAAGCACCGCGACAACCGCGCCGGCCGCCGCCGCTAGCAGCAGCATCATCAGCGGCAGCAGCGCCTGCGAAGTTAGCTGCTCCTCGAAGCTCTCGGAAGGCGACGCCGTAGCGGGCGAGCGCGGCACGCGCATCTCGGCGGTGGTCTTGGCGGCATTGGCAGCGCGGATGGCTGCCAGGCGCAGGGCTTTCTCATCGGCCATGATCTACCTCCTCGTTGCTTTCATACGTTGTGTAGCAGGGGCGCATACAGCGGCCCGAAGCTGCTGCTGCCACCCGAAGCCGCGACCATGCGCGGTGTCTCGTCGGCCAGTATCCGTCGGGCGGGGCGCTCTGCGCTCAGCCTTGCCACAGCAGGGCGTGCATGCGGCTGCTGATCAGGATCGTGCCGTCGGCAAGGGCCAACAGCCCGGCCATGGTCGGCCGCGCCTCGAGCCACTCGATGCCTTCCTCGCTGCCCAGGATCAGCGCCACCTTCGCGCCAACCTCGGCCTCGACCGCGCTGGGCGCGACGACCGTTGCGTTGACGACGTCGGTGTCGGCCGGCTCGCCGGTGCGCGCGTCGAGAATATGGTGCCGCCAGGTGTCGCCGTGCTGCCAGCGCCGATAGCCACGCCCGGATGTCGCCACGCCGCCGCGCTTGAGCATCAGCAGCCCGGCCTCGGCGCCCGGCTCGAACGGGTGCTCGATCGCAATCGCCCAGGGCGATCCGTCGGCGCGTGGCCCGCTCAGCGCAATGTCGCCGCCGGCGTCCATCAGCGCAGGCGCGGCTCTCCCGAGCTGGCGAGCCGCGCGGTCGGCGGCCCAGCCCTTGGCAATCCCGCCAAAGTCGAGCCGTATGCCCGCCGGTCGCGACACGGTGCGGGCGCGCGGGTCGAACTTGATCGCGCGCCAGCTGCCGTACGTGTCGGCGGCGATATGCCCGGCGCCGACCGCCCGCTGCGCGCAGGCTGCCTCACGCTCAATCAGCTCGAACGAGCGATCGTAGCCGGCGGCCACGAGCTGATCGTGCAGAGTTGGGGTGACCAGCCCGCCGCTGGCTTGGGCGGCCCACAGCGCGGCCTGCAGCACTTCCATGAATGGCTTGCTCACCGCAATCGTATCGTCGTAGGCCTGGTTGAAGCGCGAAAGCTCGCTCTGCTGATCGAAGCGGCTGAGCTGCCGCTCCCAATCCTGGAACCACCCGGGTACTGCCGCAAGCTCGGCTCTCGCCTGGGCTGAGTCAGCGTCGATAATGGCATGCATGGTGCAGCCCATCGCGCAAAAGGCTTGCTCTTGCATTATGTTCACCTACTTCTTCGACGGTTTGGTCGTCGCGGTCGGCTTCGGAGTTGCGGTGGGCGCCGACTGCGTCGCGGTCGGCTTCGGAGTTGCGGTGGGCGCCGACTGCGTCGCGGTTGGTGCCGCGTGGGTTGCGGTGGGCGCCAGCCGGGTCGCGGTCGGCGCCAGCTGGGTCGCGGTCGGCACCACCGGCGTACCGTCGGGCGGTGCCACCGTGGCAGTGGGCGGTGCCACCGTAGCAGTAGGCGGAACCGTCGTATCGGTTGGCACTGCCGCCGTGGCAGTAGGCTGCACCGGCGTATCGGTTGGCGGCAGCGGCGTATCGGTCGGCGCCAGCTGGGTCGCGGTCGGCTGCGGTGCCTTCGAGGGCTCTGGCTCATCGTGCTGCGAAGGCTTGGTCGTCGCGGTCGGCTGCGGCCGCTGCGGCGCGGCATCGGTTGGCGGCGGCGGCTCGGCCG
>CALLYN010000926.1 GCA_937858455.1 uncultured Kouleothrix sp. | reverse complement strand
CCGCGGCGCCGAGGCGCTTGCCGCGCTCCGCGCCCAGGCGCCGAACGCCACCTTCGAGCTGGCGTTCGGCGACTTCTCCGCGCTTGCCGACGTGCGGGCAATGGCCGGCGCGCTGCTGGGCCGGCTCGACCGCCTGGACGTGCTGATCAACAACGCCGGCGTCAAGCCGGTCACGCGGCAGGTCTCGGCCGACGGCTACGAGCTGACACTGGCGGTCAACCACCTGGCGCACTTCCTGCTGACCAACCAGCTGCTGCCGCTGCTCCGGCAGGCGCCCGCCGCGCGGGTGCTTACCGTCAGCTCGGTCTCGCACTACCGCGGCACGATCGACTTCAACGACCTGCAGCTGACGCACGGCTGGGATAGCTACCGGGCCTACGCGCAGTCCAAGCTCGCCAACGTGCTGTTCGCCTACGAGCTGGCGCGGCGCCTTGCGGATACCCCGATCACCTCAAACGCGCTACATCCCGGCATCGTGTCGACCAAGCTGCTCGTGCAAGGGTTTGGCGCGCAGGGGAACGACAGCCTGAGCGAAGGCGCGACGACGAGCGTCTTCCTGGCATCCTCGCCGCTGGTGGCTGGCGTGACCGGCCGGTTCTGGCAGGACAGTGCCGAGCATGACTCGGCCCCGGCGAGCCACAGGCGCGAGTGGCAGGCGCGCCTGTGGGCGCTGAGCACGGAGCTGACCGGCGAGGAGGCGCTGTGAGCCAGGAGAGCCACGTTCCCAGCACCAGCCGCATCGAGGCGTTTAGCGATGGCGTGCTGGCGATTGTGATCACGCTGCTGGTGCTCGAGCTGCGCGTGCCGCAGATCGAGGGCGAGCCAACCGCGCAGGCGCTGGCGGCGGCGTTCGCCGCGCTCGCGCCCAAATTCGTCAGCTTTATTGTCAGCTTTGTGATCGTGGCGATCTTCTGGGTCAACCACCATCAGCTGTTTCACAGCATCCGGCACACCGATCGCGCGCTGCTGTGGCTAAACATCCTGTTTCTGCTGTTTATCTCGGCGGTGCCGTTCCCCACCGCCGTGATCGGCGAGTACCCGCAGAATGCCTTTGCCGCCGCCTTCTTCGGCAGTATCATGCTGGGGGCGGGGCTGGCATTCGCGCTGATGCGCTGGTACGCCTCGTTCCCCGGCCGGCTGATTGCCGCGAGCCCGGCGGTGCTGCGGCGCGCCGTGCGGCGCAGCCTGCTCAGCCCGGCGCTGTACCTGCTCGGCACGCTGGTGGCGCTTGCCAGCCCGGCTGTCGCGGTCGCGATCTACATTCTGGTTCCGATCATCTTCTTTGTGCCGAACCCACTCGAGCGCCACCGAAGCCAGGGCGAAGCGCAGAGCGATTGAGCGTGAATTCGTAGAGAACCATGACAAACGTTTGGGAGAAAACATCACGATGGCGCTCGACATCCACGGCCTCACAGCGGCGCGGCGGCCCAAGCTTCACCTCAATGGCAAAGACATGTTTGGCCGGCTGTTCTCCGATATACCACCGCTTCAAGTACCCCTCGAAGCCGCGCTGGCGCTTGGCGCGGAAAACGGCCCGATGGATATCTCGGCCGAGGCGCCGGGCATCGCCTGCGAGGACAACCCGCGCATTCCGGCGGGCTGGGCATTCTTTGGCCAGTTCATCGCCCACGACATTACCAACGATCGTCAGCCGCTGCAAAGCCACGAGGAAGTCGGCCGCAACTTCCGCGCGCCGCGCCTCGACCTCGAGCGCGTGTACGGAGCCGGTGTGACAGGCCAGCCCTACCTGTACGACAAAAACGATTTCGACATGTTCTTGTTTGGCAGCGACGAGCAGGGCGCGCCAAACGATCTCCCGCGCAATGCGCAGGGCCTGGCGCTAATCGGCGATGCCCGCAACGACACCTACTTCCTTATCATGTAGGACAAACGCAGTTGGCGCCCTCCGCCTTCGGCAGAGCGGTACTTTCCTTTTGGTTGTGTCGATTTTCCGCGCAGCGCGGAAAATCGACGCACGATGATCAAAAAGTACCGTGCTGCCGCAGGTACCATGCACGGCTTCGGGAAGCCGAACACAGAACTGCGTAAGTCCTAGTCATATATAAAGGAGATCACACAATGACAGTGCCATGCAACCACCTCGACCAGATCCAGCAGGTGACGCCAAGCGCCCAGGGGTGCGAGGACTGCCTGAAGACCGGCGACCGCTGGGTTCATCTGCGGCTATGCCTGATCTGCGGCCATGTCGGCTGCTGCGACAGCTCGAAGAACAAGCACGCCACCAAGCACTTCCACGCCACCGGCCACCCGCTGATCCAGTCGTTCGAGCCGGGCGAAAACTGGCTGTGGTGCTACGTCGATCAGGTGATGCTCGAGCCCGCCGAGTGATCCATCAGGCAGCTTCTTAAGCCTAGTGGTAGGAACACACACAGCGATGATCATCAAACGCAACTTCGACCCGCGCAAAGTCGCCACATATGTCTGGAAGGATGTGACGCTAGCGCTAGCGGTAGCAGTCGCCGTCTATGCTGCGGTGGCGCTGCTTGGCTGGAGCTTTGTCGCCCTCTCGTTCGCGCCGATCGGCCTGCTCGGCGCCGCGCTTTCGATTTTCCTCGCGTTTCGCGCCAACACCTCGTTCGCGCGCTGGGGCGAGGCAGCTCAGGCGTGGGCGGCCATCACTGCCGCCAGCCGCGTGTTTGGCCGCCTGGTGGTAACGTTTACCGACTCGCACCGCCACACGCCGCAGTACAAAGAAGAGCTGGCCGAAGCCTTCAAGCGCGAGCTGGTGTACCGCCAGATTGCCTGGGCCAACGCGCTGCGGCTTGAGCTGCGCGGCCAGGCCAGCTGGCGCGAGATCGAGCAGTTTCTGCCGCCGGCCGACAGCGCCGCGCTGCGCCAGCAGCCGAACAAGCCGCTCTACCTGATGAAACGCCAGGGCCAGCGGATCTACGACGGCATGGCCAGCGGCACGCTGCAAGGCTTCGATAGCTTCCAGATGGAGGGCCAGCTCGCGGTACTTGCCGCGCAGCAGGCGGTGTGCGAGCGCATCAAAGCTATTCCCATCCCGCGCCAGTACGATTACTTCACACGCGTGTTCGTGCGGGTGTTTGTGGTGCTGCTGCCGTTCTTCCTGGCCAAAACGCTTGTGGCCGACGGCGTGCCGTGGCTGGTCGTCCCGCTCAGCGGCGTGATCGCCTTCCTGTTCACCGTGATCGAGCGCACCGGCGCCGTCAACGAGGATCCATTCGAAAACCACATTACCGATGTGCCGCTCTCGGCCGCGTGCCGTGAGATCGAGCGCGACCTGCGGGCGATGCTGGGCGAAGCCGACCTGCCGCCCAGCCTTGAAGCACAAGACGGCTATCTGTTCTGATACCCAACCTGGCTGATCGCGTGCTTATGCTGGGGTTCGGGGGCGGCAATGCCGCCCCGATATCTCTATGTTGTGATGCCCTGCCCGTCGAAGACAGGCAGGGCATCACAACAAGAATGTGATCAAGCGGCGTCGGTATCAGCCGCGTCGCGCGCCGGCTCGCGCTCGACGCTCAGCAGCACCAGGTTCAGATCGCGGATCTTGGCCAGCACCCCGAACAGCGCGCTCTGGTCGGGCAGCCAGCCGGCGAGCAGCGTAGTGCCATCGGCCTCGCGTCGCAGCTCCAGCCCCGCCAGCCACTCGGCCCAGCGCGGCGCCAGGTGCCCGGCGACGCGGATGGAATAGCGCGCCATCAGCCGAGCCTTTCGGCCGGCGCCGCCTGAACCGCCGGCGTGCGCGGCCTGCGCCACAGCAGCACGGCGCCGTAGAGCAGCATCAGCGTCATCACAATCGCGCTCATCAGCGGCGTGGGCAGCCAGCGCGGCGTGATATAGCTGAAGCGCAGCGCCGAGTTCGACAGCGCGTGGATGAGCATGGCCGGCCACAGCGCGCCGGTGCGCAGCACGATCGCCGCCATGCCGATGCCAAAGGCGCAGACGCCCACCACCTGGAATAGCGTCACCACCAGCGACGCGCCGTAGACCACGTTGGCCAGGTGAACCAGCCCGAACAGCGCCGCAGACACCAGCACCGCGCGTGTGGTGCCGCCCGGCAGCAGCGCCCGCAGGATGAACCCGCGAAACACCAGCTCCTCGCTGAAGCCGACCACCAGCTCCATGAACACGAGAAACGCAAACGAGCCCCAGCTTTCGATCCGCAGCCCGGCGGCCAGCGGCAGCGCCGCGAACAGCACCGGCAGCGCCAGCAGCCCTGCGTTGCGTACCTGGCCGCCCGCCGGCTCAAAGCTGCGCCAGCCGATCCGCACGGCGAGGGCCGCCGCGAGCAGCGCCAGCGCGATCTGCCCGAGCGCCCGAACCGCGCCGACATCGATGCTCGGCAGCGCCCACGGCAGCAGCAGCCCGCTGCCCAGGCCAATCGCCAGCCAGCCGATCGTGATCGCCGCCGTAAAGATCATGGGCCGCTCGAGCATCAGCCGCTTGATTGCAGAGTGCATGGTTGCTTCCTTTCGCCTCAGTGCTTCGCTTCAATGCGGCAAGTATAGCCCGCTGCCCTGCTGCGCCGCCTCTATCGCGCGATAGAGCCTGAGGTAGAGATCCGCCGCCAGCGGCAGCCGCGCAATCTCTATCCGCGCCTCTACCTGCCGGTAGATGCGCTGCGCCGCGCGCCGCGCTATGCTGGCGCCATACAGAACGCACGGCACAACAAGGAGGCAGCGATGAACACAAACCCAAATGAAACCACGCGCCTGGACGACCGAGCTGAGCGGCGCAGCCAGCGGCAGGCGCGGCGCGCGGCGCGGTACGGCGTCGGCGGCGGCTCAATCGCCGGTGGGGTGTTCCTGGTCGGGCTGGGGATGCTGGCGCTGACCGGCTGGTGGTGGCCGGGGATCATGCTGGTAATCGGCGCGGCCTCGGCGGCCGAGCTCGCGCGCCGCGGGCAGGTCGCCGCCGCCGCCGCAACGTTTGTTGGCTTCGCGGCCATCCCGGTCGGCATCGCGCTGTTCGCCGCGATCAACGTGCCGTGGCTGCCCGTCGGCGCGTTTGTGCTGATCGCGCTCGGCCTGATCTCGCTGGCGCGAACGGTGGCGCCCGCAGGCGAGCCACAGGAATAAGCGCGGGCGCATAGCCGTACGGCTTCGCCGCCCCCGAAATTTCGGTTTGAGATGCCTGCCCGGCTTCGCCGGGCAGGCATCTCAAACCGAAAGCGAGCAAGCTGCCAGGCGCCTGCCGCGCTGCTGCGAGCGCTCGATACAACAAGCGGAGCGCGGTAGAAAATTCTACCGCGCTCCGCTCGTTTAGTGCACTATTTTCAAGCGCCCAGCGCATGCATTGCTGCGCTGCTCAGGCCAGTGGCGACCTCGGCGGGGCTCGAACCCACAACCTTCAGCTCCGGAGGCTGACGCTCTATCCAATTGAGCTACGAGATCACGCCAATTTTGAGGCAGCTCGATTCTAGCATTCATGCGCGCTCATGTCAAGGTGCGGACTGGCTGTAGCAGGGCGGATGATGCCCAAACGCGCCAGTAACCCCGCGTGCGGCCCAAACGTCTGATAGAGCGTGCAGATACAGATTGTTCAATTCACGCCAGTTGTTGGCGTAGGCACGATGATCATCTATGCAATCTGTATTATCTGTGGTGATTGCTCTATAAGCAGGGGCGGCCGCACGAGCGCGGCCACCCGGCAGCAGCAACACAGCAGGCTCATCCAGGCACGCTGCCCAGATCGCATAGTTTCACAGAACAGAACTGAAACCATCTGGAGGAATCTCGATGCGTATCTTCCGCTGGGTTGGCATAGGCATTGGCGCAATCGTCGGCCTGATGCTGATCGCCCTTGCCGCTGCGTATATTGCCAGCAACGCGCGGCTGAATAAGACCTACCAGATCGCCGACGAGCAGATCGACATCCCCACCAACGCCGCGAGCCTGGCGCGCGGCAAATACCTCGTCACCACAATCGGCCAGTGTGTCGACTGCCACGGCGACAACCTGGCGGGCCGCGAGTTCTTGAACGCGCCTGGGATCGTGCGCGCCGTCTCGGCCAACCTGACATCGGGCAAAGGTGGCGTGGGTGCGACATTCAGCACTGCCGACTGGGTGCGCGCGCTGCGCCATGGGGTTGGCTCGAATGGCCAGCCGCTGCTGATCATGCCTTCGCAGAACTTCAACCACCTCAGCGCGGCCGACCTCGGCGCGATCATCGCGTATGTCAAAAGCGTGCCGCCAGTAGACAACGTGCCCGGCTCCAGCGAGGTGCAGCTGCTTGGCCGGGTGCTGTTCGCCGCAGGCCAGATCGACGCGCTCGCGGCCGAGAGCATCGACCATAGCGCCCCGCCGCCGGCCGACCTGCCGCACGGCGCCACGGTCAGCAACGGCCGCTACCTGGTAACGGTCGGCGGCTGCGCCGACTGCCACAACAAGGCGCTTTCGGGCGGGCCGATCACTGGCGCGCCGCCGAACACCCCGCCGGCCGCGAATATCACGCCGGGCGGCGAGATCAGCGGCTGGACCGACGCCGACTTCGTCAAAACGATCCGCACCGGCACCAACCCGGCCGGCAAGCAGCTCAGCACATTCATGCCATTCAAATACCTCGGCCGCCTCACCGACGATGATCTGAGGGCGATGTACCTGTACCTGAAGACAATCCCGGCCAAGCCGACTGGGGCGCAGTAAGACGTTCGCCAGAGCGACCAGGGGGCCGGGCAATGCGCCGGCCCCTTGTTTATGCCGGAAATCCCGCGCGGGGCAGGCGGCGTATAAGTGGGCAGATCAGGCAGAGCCGCGCGGGCGCAAACCGGCCGCGCGGTAGCAGGCGTCGATCAGGCGCATGTTCGCAACCGCGTCGGCGGCGGGCGTAAGCACCGGCGCGCCACCGCGAATTGCCGCAGCGAAGGCGCGCAGCTGGTAGGTGTAGGTTGTATCGCCCTCAAGGCGCTCGTGGCGCACGGCGCCGGGCGTCTCAACGGCGATCGAGTGGAAATAGTGCGGCAGAAATGGGAAGTTGACGCGCATTGTGCCGGCGCTGCCGTGCACCAGCGCGCTGGCGCGCAGCAGCCGGGCCGAAAGCAGCGCGCAGGTAACCGCCCCGCTGCGTCCATCCGCGAACGCAAACTCGGCGCGCATCAGCCTATCGACCTGGGGGCGAAAAAGGCGCGCGCGTGCCGACACCACCTGCGGCTCGGCGCCGGCGAGAAAGCGCAGCAGGTTGATCGCATAGCAGCCCACGTCCATCGCGGCGCCGCCGGCCAGATCGTAGCGAAACTGAATGCTGCTTGGGCGCAGCAGCGGCACGCTGAACTCGGTCTTGATCCGCCGCACCTGGCCGATCTCGCCGCTGGCGAGGATCGCGCGCAGCCGGGCGGCCAGCGGATGGTAGCGGTAGTGGAAGGCCTCGACGAGCAGGCGGCCGCCCGTTTCGGCGGCGCGCGCCAGCTGCTCGGCCTCGCGGGCATTGGCCGCCAGCGGTTTCTCGCACAGAACATGCTTGCCGGCCGCGAGCGCGCGCAGGCTCCACTCGGCGTGCAGGCTGTTGGGCAGCGGAATATACACCGCGTCGATCGCCGGATCGGCCAGCAGCGCGGCGTAGGAGGCGTGGACGTGCGGAATGCCGTGGCGCGCCGCAAACCGCCGCGCGCGCGCGGGGTC
>CALLYN010000925.1 GCA_937858455.1 uncultured Kouleothrix sp. | reverse complement strand
TGCTGCGCGCGCTGCTGGGGCTGCTGCCGGCCGACGCGGGCGTGCTGCTGTGGGAGGGCGCGCCGGTGGCCAACCCCGGCGCGTTCTTTGTGCCGCCGCGCTGCGCCTACACCGCACAGGTGCCGCGCCTGTTCAGCGCCAGCCTGCGCGAGAACTTGCTGCTGGGCCTGGGCGAAGATCGGGCCGACCTGCCCGCTGCGCTCCACGCCGCCGTGCTCGAGCACGACCTCGCCGCGATGCCGCATGGCCTCGATACGCCGGTAGGTCCGCGCGGCGTGCGGCTCTCGGGCGGCCAGATCCAGCGTGTCGCCGCCGCGCGTATGTTCGTGCGCCAGCCGGCGCTGCTGGTGCTCGACGACCTCTCGAGCGCGCTTGATGTCGAGACCGAGCAGGCGCTATGGGAGCGCTTGGCGGCTGGCAGGCCGCAGACGGCAGGCGATCGCGAGGCCTCGCCGGCCGGCCACTCGCCGCCGACGATATTGGCCGTCTCGCACCGCCGTGCCGCGCTGCGGCGGGCCGATCAGATCATTGTGCTGAAAGACGGCCGCGTCGCCGACCAGGGCACGCTCGATCAGCTGCTGGCCGCCAGCGACGAGATGCGCCGCCTGTGGGCCGGCGACGCCAGCGCACCGCCAGCCTGAGAAGAAAATATCACCAACGCTTGTCGGATCTTCCCTTACAAAACCGGCCGCTAGGCGTATGCTTGACGTATCTGCATTTGACAACTTAGGGAGCATATGGCTGCCGGCCGCGCTGCGCGCCCACGACAGCCAGGAAGGAGCCGGATCATGCGTGTTGCGGATCGGATGAGCACTCCGCCTGTGACCATCGTGCCGGACATGAACCACCATGCCGCGCTACGCCTGATGCAGGAGCATGGCATGCACCACCTGCCGGTCGTCGATCGGCAAGGGCATCTGGTTGGCATCGTCGCCGAGCGCGATCTGCTGCTGGCAGTCGCTCACTATGTTCAAACCCCGATCGAGATCTCCGAGGTAATGCAGCGCAATGTCTTCACCGTCGCCGCCGATACGCTGCTGACCGAGGCTGCCACGCTGATGGTGCGCCACAAGATCGGCGGCCTGCCGGTGGTCGACGCCGAGCAGCAGATTGTCGGCGTCATCACCGAGACCGACATTTTCAAGGCGTTTGTGGCGATGCTCGAAGAGGGCCAGGATTTCACCAAGGCCCGCGGCAGCTAGGCTTCGCCGCTGCCCGCCGCTCGTGCCGCAGCCCCGCTTCCCATCCGGGAAGCGGGGCTGCTTGTTTGCGCGCGGTAGTACAATGAACCGGCGCGCGAATGCCGCGCGATCAGCAGGAGGTGACCATGGCTCCGGAAGTTGTGTACCTGGCGGCCGAGGGCGCGGCTGCGGCGCTGCCGTTCTCCGAGGCGGTGCGCGTCGATCACACGCTGTACCTGTCGGGCCAGCTCGGCACCGACGCGGCGCTGCGGCTGGTGCCGGGCGGCATCGCCGCCGAGACGCGCCAGGCGCTCGAGAATATTCGCCGCGTGCTCGAGCGCAACGGCGGCTCGCTCGCGAATGTGGTGAAGTGCACGGTCATGCTGGCCGATATGGCCGAGTGGCCAGCCATGAACGAGGTGTATCGCACGTTCTTCACCGAGCACCTGCCGGCGCGCAGCGCGTTTGGCGCCACTGGCCTGGCGCTGGGCGCGCGCGTCGAGATCGAGTGCGTCGCCGTGCTGCCGGGCTAGCGCTCGTCGGTCGGGCCGCCCGAGATCGTCTGCGTCAGCGATTTCCAGATGTCCTGCACGGTCGTCTGTACCGTCGCGATCGTCTGGCGGATGGGGTCGGGCGAGAGGCGCGCGTCAAGGCGGGTGCGCGCGTCGTTGAATACGTCGTTCAGCAGCTTGTGCGCGTAGTCGCCGTGCAGCCGCGCGAACTCTTCCACGTACACTTCCAGCATCACATCGGTGTTCGAGCTGGTCTGGGCCTCGCTGAGCACCTGCTGAAGCAGCGCGCGCACGTCGCTGCGAAAATCGTCGGTTGACATAAAAGCTCCTTTAAGGGCAGCCAGCGCCGCGGCCATCGCAGGTTTGACGGCCCGGCCGCGCGCGTTGTTGCATCGCCTGGCTCAGCGCCGCGGGCCGCTCGCCAGTGTCTGGTGGCGGTACTTGCAATGCTCGCAGTAGGCCACGCGGTAGCCGGCCAGCGTGGCGAACTGCAATGCGTGCCCGCAGTTTGGGCAGGCCTCGGGGCCGCGCGGCGCGGCAGCCACCGCTGTTGGCGCTGCGGTGGCCGGCCTGGGCGCGGCGTCGCTGCCATTGGCCGGGCGCGCGCTGGCGCGGAAGCTGAACATCGCGCCGAGCCGCTCGACCAGCAGCGCGTAGTCGATCGCGCCGCGCGATCGCGGATCGTACTCGTAGATCGTCTTGCCCAGCGTCGGCGCCTCCGAGAGCCGCACATTCACGCGGATCGGGTCGGCCACCAGCGCGCCGTAGCGCCCGCGCAGCGCGGCCAGCAGCTCGCCCGACTGGCGCACGCGCGGGTCGAACATCGTGGGGATGATCAGGCGGATGCTGCCGCTGTTGCCCTTCACGCCGGCCACCTGCGCGAACAGTAGGTCGATGCTTTTGAGCGAGAAGTGCTCGATTGCCGTGGGCACGATCACGTCGGTGGCGCAGGCCAGCGCGTTGGTGCTCAGCGTGGTGAGCGAGCCGCCGCTGTCGATCAGCACCAGGTCGTAGGCGCCATACAGCGGGCGCAGGCTTGCGTCCAGCGCGCGGCTCCAGTCGGCGCGGCGGGCGATCTGCGGCTGCACGCTCAGCAGCGTCTCGTCGGAGGCCAGCAGGTCGAGGTTTGGCCGCGCCGGCACGACGCACTCGGCCGCGCCCAAGCCGTCGGCCAGCACATCGTAGAGTGTGCGGCGCGGGCGCAGCCCCAGCGCCAGCGCCAGGTTGCCTTGCGGGTCGGCATCAATCAGCAGCACGCGCGCGCCCTTCAGCGCGAACCCTGCGCCAATACTTACGACGGTGGTGGTTTTGCCGATCCCACCCTTGGCATTCGCAACGGCAATGACGCGGCCCATGCCTACCCTCTGATTTCGCGGCCAGGTGCAGTAGATCCAAGTGTATCATACTTACTCCGTTTGATCACTTTCTTTTTGGTATGCCCTAGGGCTCGTGCAACGCCGGCCCTCGCCTCCCCCTACCCCCTCTCCCGAGCGCGGGACACGGGGGATTACTGTTGGCTGTGTGGTGCGGTCGCCGCCGCGACCGCACCACAAAGGCAGATGTGTTTCCCGAAACCAAGAAATCAGCCGAATTTGGTATAATATTGGTGTATAGGCGCAATCGAGGCGGCCGGCTGCCGCCTTGGGCTCAGAGCATGTATTGGAGGCAGATTTTCTTATGACTATCGCGAATTCGACCATTACGATCTATGCGACACCCTGGTGCGGCGATTGCAAGCGCGCGATGCGCGTGTTCAACCAGCACCAGATCGACGTGTACTATGTCAATATCGAAGAGGACGACGAGGCCCGCCGCTATGTCGAGCAGCTGAACAACGGCTACCAGAGCGTTCCGACGATCGTATTCCCCGACGGCTCGATCATGGTTGAGCCATCGCCGGCGGCGCTGACGCAAAAGATCGCGGCGCTGAACAGCTGACGCGCTGCCGTAGCCATGGCGGCACTTACGAAATGAGCAGCGGCCAAGCATCGCTTGGCCGCTGCTCGTGTTGTGGGCTTGATACCAAATCCAGCTGATCGCTTGGATTATGCCGGGGGTTTGGGGGCGGCTTCGCCGCCCCCCGAAATTTCTTTTTCTTGTGCGGCGCCGGCACTACAACACCGAGTTCACCTCGATGATCTGGTCGCGGCCGGGGCCAACCGAGATCATCCCGATGCGCGCGCCAGTCAGCTCGCACAGCCGCGCCACGTAGTCCTGCGCCTCGGCGGGCAGCCGGTCGAAGCGCCGCACGCCGCTGGTTGGCGCCTGCCAGCCTGGCAGCTGCTCGTAGATCGGCTCGACCTTGGCGAGCACCTGGACGTTGCTGGGCGGGTAGTTCA
>CALLYN010000924.1 GCA_937858455.1 uncultured Kouleothrix sp. | reverse complement strand
CCCGGCCGACGCCGCGCGCGCTGCCGTGGTGGCGGCCGGCATCCGGCGGCGCATCGCCGCCAGCGAGCTGGCCGAGGGCATCCGCCAGTATGGCAGCCTATTTTACTGCGGCCATGCCGCCGAGTGGGGCGCGTTCACCAGCCGCAACGGCCAGGAGGGCCGCGTGCCGCACCTGCCTGCGCTGGATCGCGCTGTCTTCGCCGCGCGCGGCAAGCGCGAGCCGCGCGGCTGCGAGGGCTGCCCGCTGCCATGCTACACCACCTACGTCAAGCGCAGCGGCGAGCCCATGGCTTACCCCGAGCTTGAGGCGCTGGCCGGCTTTGGCGCGTGGTGCGGCATTACCAATGCCGACGCGCTGATCCTCGCCAATGAGCTGTGCCTGCGGCTGGGCCTGGATGTGGCCGCCACCAGCGCGGCGATCGGCTTTATGATGGAATGCCAGCAGCGCGAGCTGAATCGCTCGGGCACGCTGCCCTGGGGCGACGACGACGCCGTGCTGGGGGCGATCGAGCGGCTGGGCCAGCGCCACGAAAAGCGCGACGTGCTGTCGTTGGGCGTTGGCGAGATGAAAGAGATTTTTTTCGGCAGCGAGGCGTTTGCGCCACAGGCTAAAGGCCTGGCCCTGCCGGCGATCGACCCGCGCGCCATGCACGAGATCGCGCTGGCGCTGGCCTCGTCGCCGATCGGCGGCGATTTCCGCTACGCCATGGCCTATGAAGAGCTGCTGGCCGAGCCGCCGGCCTGGCTCCCCGACGAGCCTTCGCATCCACAGGCGGTGAAGGGCAAGGCTGTGCGGCTGATCTGGCACGAGCGCTTTGCCGCCGCGCTCGACGCGGCCGGCCTGTGCCGGCGGCTGGCGCTGATGGCCTACCAGGTGATGCCGGCCGAGCTTTCCGAGCTGATCGCCGCCGCGCTGGGGCGGGTGATCACCGGCGGCGAGCTGGCGCGGCTCGGCGAGCGCATTGTGACGCTCGAGCGGCTGTTTGCTCGCCGCGAGGCTACGCCGGACGCCCTGCCGGCGCGCTGGGCCGAGACGCCGCTTGGCGAGGGCCGCGCCGCCGGCCACCTGCCGGCGCTCGACGACCTGCTGGGCGATTATTACCGGCGCCACGGCTGGAGCGAGGCTGGCGACCCAACGCCCGAGCGCCTGGAAGAGCTGGGAATAGCCGCTCCGTGACATAGAGGCGCAACAGCACGGCGACAGCGCGGGCCGGCCTCGCCGTGCCGCCTCTGCCCCGGACTCCTTATGCAAACGCTTACCACTATTCTGGCCGCCGCCGCCCCAACCGCGATCTATAGCCTGCTGATCTGGTGGCTCGACCGCTACGAGAAAGAGCCGCTCTGGCTGATTGCCGTGGCGTTTCTGTGGGGCTCAGTCCCGGCGATCGGGCTGTCGATCGTATTCGAGCTGGGCCTGCAGCTGCCGCTGGCCGCGTCGACGATCGGGCCGGACGTGGCGGGCTGGGGGGTGGCCGCGCTGGTCGAGGAGCCGATCAAAGCGCTGGCGCTGGTGGGCCTGTTTCTGTTCATGCGCCACGAGTTCGACGGGCCGCTCGACGGGATCGTGTATGGCTCGCTGGTGGGCTTTGGCTTTTCGATGACCGAGAACCTGCTGTATTTTTTGCGCTACGCCACCAACCTGGGAATGCTGTTCTGGGTGCGCGGGATCTTCTTTGGCCTGAACCACGCCTTTTTCACCAGCCTGGTGGGCCTGGCGCTGGGCGCGGTGCGCTACCGCGAGTCGCGCTCGCTGCGGCTGGGCGCGGCCAGCTGCGGGCTGGCGCTGGCCATCCTGTTCCACGCGCTGCACAACTACGCCACGCGCTACCATTTTGCCGGCCTGCTGGCTTCGTGGCTGGTGCAGTCGAGCGGCGTGCTGGTGGTGCTGGCCGTGGCCGTGCTGGCCTGGCGCAACGAGCGGCGCTGGATCGAGCAGGAGCTGCGTGAAGAGGTACTGGCGGGCGTGATCTCGGCGGCCGACTACGCCGAGCTGAGCGTGCCGGCCGATCGGGTGCGCCGCCAGCTTCGCGCGCTGCTGGGTGGCGGCTGGCCGCGCTACCGCCGGGTGCGCCGGCTGCACCACCTGGCTACCAAGCTGGCGTTCTGCAAAAGCCAGCTGCAGCTGGCCGATCGGCGCCATACCTGCGACGAGCGCGACCAGCTGCGCGACCAGATCGTCGACCTGCGCGCCGCGATCGAGCGCGACGAGCCGCGCCTGGCGGCCTGATCAGACCGCGCCGACCGCGCGCTCGCGGCTGGTCATCTCTTTGATCGACTCGACCAGCTCGTTGAGCGAGAATGGCTTGATCAGCAGCGGGATGCGCGCCGCGCGCAGCTGCGTCAGCAGCGTTGGGGTTGGGTAGCCGCCGGTCATCATGATGATCGGAATGTCGGCGGTGGCGCTGCTGGCGCGCAGCTCCTCGACCCACTCGTCGCCGTCGACATCGGGCAGGTGCCAGTCAAGGATGATCATCTCGGGCAGCCGCTGGCGGCATGCCGCGCGCGCCTCGTCGCAGGTAGCCACGCACACGCTCTCAAAGCCCTCGAACTCCAGGTAGCGCCGCATCACATCGGCGATATCCAGCTCGTTCTCAACGATCAGCAAATATCCCTGCATCAGGCTGCTCCGCATGTAGGTGTATCGGCTCCGCTTCGAGTGTCGTGCGGGTGGCAGCGCGGCCACCGCGTGTTTCGCCGATAGAGCTGATACCTCCCGCGCCGTGTTGGGCCTGTGAGTATCTGGCGCTGGAGCAAAAGCTATGTGCCGTTGAATGTAAAATACAGGTCGACTCGCCGGCCGCTCGCCGTGCCAAGGTAGTGGTAGCCATACACGCCGGTGGGATTCTGCGGGCCAAACTGCACCAGCAGCCCCGGCGCGTAGCCGACGCGCCCGCTGCGGTCGGCGCGGGCTGATGTAAGGACGTACACGCCATCGGGCGAGGTGATCCACAGCTCGAGCGCCTCGTTCGCGCGGAAGCCGCTGCCGCTGAGCGCGAAGATCGTCTTGCGCCCGCCCTCGGCCGGCGCGGCCGTGCCATTGCGGCTGGCCGGCCGCGCGGTGCCCAGCGGGGCCACGTAGTCGCGCGTGAGCTTGAATGGCGCGGTGACGCTGCGCCCGCTATTCGCGCCCTGGCCGGTGATCGTCCACACGCCTTCGGTGTTGGCCGAAGTGGTAAACACTACACGAATCGTGCCACGGCCGTCGTTGGCCACCAGTCGCGGGTCGATCGCCTCGACGCCGCCGCTGCCAGGGCGCGTCAGCCAGACGCCCACGCGCTCATTTGGCTCGTAGCCGCTCGCCGTGAAGGTGAAGCCAACGCCCGGCGGCGCGGCCAGCGGCGTGATCGCGCCAGGCCCGCGCACGGCCAGGCCCTGGTGGATGACCAGGCCGAGCTTGCCAGGGTTGCCGGGCGGCGAGGTTGGCGCCGG
>CALLYN010000923.1 GCA_937858455.1 uncultured Kouleothrix sp. | reverse complement strand
GAGGCGCGCGCGGCGCGCTGGTTCGGCTGGGACGAGCTGGGCGCGCCCGAGATTGCCGAGGATATCCGCGAGCTGGGCCGCCGCGCGATCGAGCAGTGCCGCATCGGCGGGCCACAGACTACGGCCAGCGGTAGTTGAAGCCGGCCGCATCGGCGCCAGGGCGGCTAGCCAGCGGCGTAGTCGCGCCAGAGCCAGCGCATGGTGTCGAGAAAGATCGCGCCGCCGTGCGCGAGCGTGTGGCCGCCTGCGCCAAACACAAACTGATGATCGTAGCCCGCGTAGGCCAGCGCCGCCGCCATCTGCTGGTTGGCGAGCGGCCAGCTGCCAAACACGACGTCGAGGTCGCGCGCGCCGCTCTGTAAAAATACGCGTAGCGGCTTGGGATCGGCGCGGCGGATCAGCGCGGGGTAGGCGTCGCCGCCGCGAATGTTCGCAAAGCTGCCGCAGTGGCTCACCACCTTGCGAAAGGCGTCGGGGCGCTCCCAGGCCACGGTAAAGGCACATATGCCACCCGAGCTGATGCCGCACACGCCGCGCCCGGCCGGGTCGCCGGTGATGTTGTAGCGCCGGCCGATCTCGGGCAGCAGCTCGTCGATCAGGAAGCGCGCGTAGCGGTCGCCGAGCGAGTCGTACTCGAAGCTGCGGTTGTCGCTGCCGCCATACAGCGGGGTGCCAGGCCCGGTGTCGCCCGGATCGACGAACAGCCCGAGCGTCGGCGGCATAGCGCCCTGGTGGATCAGGTTGTCGAACACGGTCGCGGCGTTCACCAGCGGGCCGAGGTACAGCCCGCCGTCTTGAAACACCATCAGGCTAGCCGCGCGTGCGGCGCGGTACTGCTGCGGCACATACAGCCAGTAATCGCGCGCGGTGCCGGGGTACACCCGGCTGCTCAGCCAGCGAAACGCCAGCACCTCGCCGCGCGGCACACCGTCGTGCGGCAGCGAGCCTTGGCCAAGCGCGTAGGGCTCGGCGCCGCCAAGGCTGGCCTCGAAGGCGGCGCGGTCGCGCGCGAGCCATGGATTGATCTTCGACATAGCAGGTACCGGCCGCCCAGGGCCGCGCAGGCACGGCCTGGCACGGGCTACTCCAGAAGCTCGGTGTGCTCGGGCAGCACTTCGATCAGGCGGCCGAGCCGCGCGCCGCGCTCTGGGCGTGGTAGCGGCGCCAGATCGGTTCGCAGCCTGGCCGGGCCGCTGATGCGCAGCACGCGCCGATCGGCCGGATCGCGCTCGACATTGAACAGCACGCTGGCGCGCCTGTCGGCGGCGACTTGCCGGGCCGCGAGCGTCCAGCTCGACATACCAAGCCAGATCCGGCCGCCCGCCGTGACGAAATACAGCGGCGTAACGCTGGGCCGGCCGCCGGGCGAGAGCGTCGCGATACCAGTGGCCGGGCACTGGCCGGCCGCACGGAGTAGCGCTCGCCCTCGAGCAGCAGTGCGACCGGCACTGCCAGCGGCCCGCGCTCGCCAGCGAAGCCCAGAGCAGCACGCGGCACGCGCTTGAGCAGATCGCGCGCGGCGGACGGGGCGATATTTCTGGCTACCTTCTTCACGGCGGTACAAAACAGCCGGCGCAGTGCGCCGGCCGGTGTGTAAAAAGAAAGGCACCTCAGAACACCCAGAGGAACTCACCGACCGTTGCTGCCTCTCGGCCCTGGCGGGGTTAAGCAAGTATCTGCCGTTCTTCGGCGCCGCTGGTATTATACCCATCCGCAGGTATATGTCAACCGCGCGCAACCCAGCGCTGTGGAATTCCGATCTCATGTTTATAAAAGAAGAAGAGAAACCGCCGTTTTAGTAGGTGGCTGTGGATTCGTGGAAAACCCTGTTTCATGGCGCAGGGCTGCGCTGATCGGCTGCGAATGGTTTGTGGATAGCTATGCACATGCATACACAGCCGCGCCCGCGCCGCTGGGCGCGCCCCGGCTTATTCACATGTTGCGCCGAAGTTATCCTGCTACTTATCCACAAAGCCATGCAGTTATCCACATAACGTTGCCACTTATCCACATCCTTATGTAGAGCGGTGGAAAAAGGACGGGTGGAGCGGGAGCGAGGGCGGGGGGAAAGCACGCCGCGCGCGGCGCACACCCGAGGCGGGGCACCACGCGCGGGAGCAGGGGAGCGGCGGCTATTTCTTGTCTTTGCCGCTTTCTTCGTCGTCGAGGTCGAGGGTATTGATGAAATCGCGGAAAAGCGTAAGCCCCTCTTCGGCTGGTTCCTTATCGGGCTCTTCGCTGGCCTCGGGCTCCTCTTCGGCGGCAGTTTCTTCTTCGTCGAGCGGCACGCCGGCCTGGTCGAGCACGTGCTGCTCGACGAAAATCGGCACGTCGGTGCGCACAGCCAGCGCGATTGCATCGCTCGGGCGCGCGTCGATCTCGAGGGTGTGGTTGCCCTGCTCGACGACAATCCGGGCGAAGAAGGTGCTATCGTGAATATCGTTGACGACGATATGGCTGATCGCCGCGCCAAGCTCGCCAAAAACCGTCTTCAGCAGGTCGTGGGTCATCGGGCGCTGCGGCTCGTGGCCTTGCAGCGCCAGCGCTATTGCGTCGGCTTCGAATGCGCCGATCCAGATCGGAATGTATTTTCGGCTGTCGGCCTCGCGCAGAACCACAACGCGATGCTGAGTCAGCAAGCTCACGCGGATACTATCGACAGTTACGCGTATCATGAACTCGGCCTTTCCGCGGGAAGCGCGCTGGTGAACGCCGGTGCGTCTCCCTGCTGGTGGGGAATGTGAGGCTGGATGACCGTATTGTGCCTGCTATAGTAACACGCCGCTAAAGGGTACGTCAAGGCATGCGCGCCGGTTTTGTTTGACAAAATGAGTGCTCCGTATTATCTTTGGCCCCGGCCTGGAGATATCCCTAGCTGGCGAATGCGTTGACATAATGTTTGTTCGACGCTCCTAGTTGGCGTCAGGTGCGGCTCGCCCACGGGCCGGCACTGGCGCGAGCGAGCGCAACCTATGGCTCAACCAGCGCGGGCGGTGCGGGTACGGCGTGCGCGCTCACGGCCGCTCCCGGTATCTGGCAAGCGTAACGCCCGGCCCGCACAGAGCGCCGCCACTCCACAGACCGAGCGCGCCTGGAATACGTGGCTTGTATGGCTGTTGGCAATGGTGCTGCCGGCCACGCAACGGTCGGCGCGGGCGGCTCATACAGCGCGTGCGCTGCTCGACGGCGCCGCTGCACCCCATACCCCACCCCGAGCAATTATCGCGCCACTGCGGGCGCTGCTGCGCTCGTACCGGCAAGCGCAGGTGTCGCTGCGGCTGGCCGCGCACCTGGTGACAGTATCTGTTGTGCTGGTAGCGGCGCTGGGCGCGCGCCAGCTGGCGTTCCCGGCAGCTCAGCCGGCGCCGGTGCAGGTTGCGCCCGCGCCGGTGCACATCGCCGATGTGCAGGTGCAGCGCGGGCTGCGTG
>CALLYN010000922.1 GCA_937858455.1 uncultured Kouleothrix sp. | reverse complement strand
CGTGCTGGCGGCGGCCGTGGCCCGCCGGCTCGCCGCCGTAAACGAGGCCAGCGTGCGGCTGCACGAGTACGTGCCGGCACTGGCGCCCGAGCAAGAGCGCGCCGTCACGCGGCTGATTGCGGCATTCCGCGCGGCGCCATACAGCCCGCCCGCGCTCGATCTCGAGCCCGAGCTGGCCGGCTGGCTGGCCGAGCAAGGCCACGTGGTGCGGGTCGCGCCCGAGATCGCATTCTTGCCCGAAACCTACGCCGAAATGGTGAACTGGGTACGCGAGAGCATTCGCGCGCGCGGCAGCGTGACGGTGGCACAGTTTCGTGATCACTTTGGCAGCAGCCGCAAATATGCCCTGGCCTTGCTCGAGCACCTCGACGAGCGCAAGGTGACGCGGCGGGCCGGAGAGGCGCGCGTGCTGTACTGACGCAACAAACCAGCGCTCTTCGTCGTCGGAGGGACAAACGCATGCCTGTGCAGAATCCGCGCGTCGACTACCCCGAGCTGCTGCGCGCGCTCGGCCACTTCATTCAGCGCGAGCACCTCAGCGACGTCAGCATTGTCGAATTCGACCGCGGCTGGGTGGTCACCGGGCTGACGTTCAAAAGCACCGCGCAGGGGTTCATCCGCGTCCCGGCCGATTTCGTGATCGCGCACGACGAGGTGCGCAAGATGATCCAGGATCTCCAGGATCTGCGGCAGGGCGATCAACCGAAACGGGGGTGGCTCGGATGAGACTATTCCGCGGCCTGAAGCGCAGCGACTACCAGGATGTGCTGCGCGCGCTCGGCTACTTCATCGACGACCACGGCTACACCGACGTGCGCATCGTCGAGACCGAGGACGGCGTCGTGCTGCAAGGGCGCGTGCCCGACCGCCACGATATTGGCGCGTCGAGCTACGACACCTACCTGATCACCGACGACGATATCAAGATCATGGTGCGCGACGCGTTTATGCGCCGCGGCCAGAAACCACCAGCCTACAGCGAGTGAGTTTCAGAACCGAAAGGATTTTTTCGTGCCATCAAAATCGAATTCAAGCCTGCGCCGCGTCGGCACCGTGCTGCTGCTCGGCGTGGTTGCCGGCTATGGCGTACGGTATGTCGCGTCGCGCATGGCCGCGCGCCCGGCCAGCGGCGGCCCCACCAGCCTGATCGACTGGGACCAGGCGCGCAAGTTCGCGCTGCGCGTGTCGCAGTGGGAGCAAGCCGGCATTCCCGAGCGGGCGCGCCGGCGCGAGCAGTACGAGCGGCTGGTCGGGCGCAGCGAGCCGCTGATCGCCAAATACCTCAACGTGCAGCTGCCCGCGCCGATCAACCGGGTGTACGTGGTCGACCGCCGCGAGTGGCTCGAGGCCAACTTCAGCTCGTTCGCGGTGGTGTTCAAGCCGATCGAAGAGCTGTACGAGCGCCTGGGCGCGCGCCAGAATAGCCTGGGCGCGGCGCTCGGCACGATCAACGGCACGATCATCGGCACGCAGATGGGCGTGCTGCTGGGCTTCCTGGCGCGGCGCGTGCTCGGCCAGTACGATCTCAGCCTGCTTTCGCCCGACCCGGAGATTCGCGGCGCGCTGTACTTTGTCGAGCCGAATATCGCGCGCGTGCAGACGCAGCTGGGCCTGAGCGACGAAGACTTCCGGCTGTGGATCGCGCTGCACGAGGTGACGCACGTGTTCGAGTTCGAGGCGTACCCGTGGGTGCGCACCTACTTTAACGACCTGCTGCGCCAGTTTCTAGGGCTGCTGACCGACCAGCTAGCCACGGCCGGCGGCGGGCTGCCGCAGATGCTGCGCCGGCTGGTTGGCGGCGGCGCGAGCGGCGCGCACTGGCTCGAGCGCGTGCTCACGCCCGAGCAGCAGCGGATCTTCGACCAGCTTCAGGCGCTGATGTCGCTGGTCGAGGGCTACTCGAACCATATCATGAACGCGATCGGCGAGCAGCTGCTGCCGAGCTTCCGCGAGATCGAGGCGCGCGTCGAGCAGCGCCAGCAGAGCAAGCCGCTGTTCGAAGAGATCTTCAACCGCGTCACCGGCATGGATCTCAAGCTGGCGCAGTACAAGCAGGGCGAGGCGTTCGTGAACGCCGTGGCGGCGCAAAAGGGCGTGGCGTTCATCAACCGCGTGTGGGATCGCCCCGAGCACCTGCCGACCATGGACGAGATCCGCAGCCCGCAGCGCTGGATCGCGCGCATGGGCGGCTAGAAGCCCGGCCCATACAAAAGCCCGCCGCCCGAGCGTTCTGCCTGGGCGGCGGGCTGATTCGTGAGAGGCTGTCTGACAAGGGTGGCGGCCACCCGCCAGAAGGGAAGTGCGAGGGGCTATGCCCCTCGCGCACCCTTTTCAAACAGGCTCTGAAGGCTACTTGATCTTCTCGCCGGTGTATGGGTCGAACTTCCACTCCTCGACGGGGCGCGGATGGTCGGGCAGCGCGCTGGGCGCCGGCGCGATGTAGCCGGGCTGGTCCTCGGGCATGACGACCCACAGCACCAGGTAGATCAGCGGGCTGGCGCCGCCAAGCACCACCGCCAGCACGAACAGCAGCCGCACGATCGCCGGGTCGATGTTGAAGTAGCGCGCCAGGCCGGCGCACACGCCTGCGATCATTCGGTCGTTCTTGCTGCGCGCGAATTGAGTATTCATGCGAATTCCTTTGCTGTTTCAGTCACCGCACGGGTGCGGTTGTTTATCGCTCTGCCAATAAGACGAGCGGTGCGCCAAAAGGTTGCGGCCTCATTGTTCCCGCGAATCAGGGCAGCTTGTCACTCGACAGCACGCGCCGCGTGGCGGATACTGGGGGCTCCGCTGTTTGAGCCTGCGGCAGCAGCGCTGCCAACTAGGAACACAACCATGCAACGCACGATCGCGAACGAGCGCATGCCCGCCGAGACCGCCGGGCTATGGTATGGCCTGCTGGGCGTGCTGAGCTTCAGCCTGACGCTGCCAGCCACGCGCGTGGCAGTGGCCTACCTCGACCCAAGCGTGGTGGGGTTGGGGCGCGCGCTGGTAGCCGCACTGGTGGCGGCGGCGCTGCTGGCCGCCACCCGGCAGCGCTGGCCCACCCGAGCCGAGTGGCGCAGCCTGGCGATCGTCGCCTGCGGCGTGGTGCTTGGCTTCCCATTCCTCTCGGCCTGGGCGCTGCGCAGCGTGCCGGCCGCGCACGGCGCGATCGTGATCGGGCTGCTGCCACTGGCCACCGCGCTCGTTGCCACGCTGCGCGGCGGCGAGAGCGTCCGCGTGCGGCTGATCAACGCCAGCGGCGGCGGCTATGTCGACTGGAGGCAGGACGGGGCGCGCCAGATCGCCTCGGACCAGGGGCTGCTGGCGGCATTGCGGCATAGCACGGCGCGCACACCTGGCTATGCCGCTGGCAATCTGTTGAATTTGTTGCTCTATCTCGATGTGGATCTAACCGGCTATGATTTTTCGCACCTTAGTGTGTGGCAAGCCGATCTGCGCCGCGCCACGCTGACGGCGGTGAACTTTGCCCACGCTGATCTGCGCAACACGGTTTTTACCGATATCTTCCGCGCCGTCAACGATGTCACTTTTAGCCCCGACGGTCAATTTCTG
>CALLYN010000921.1 GCA_937858455.1 uncultured Kouleothrix sp. | reverse complement strand
GCGCGAGGGCCGCAGCTACCGTACCGACGTGGGCGACTTCGTGCTGCAGGCCGGCGACGCGCTGCTGATGGTCGGCCCAAACTCGGCCGTCCGCACACTATCCGACGAGCCGGGCTATATCGTGCTCGACCAGGGCTACACCGCCCACGCGCCCGACCCAGTGCGCGCGCGCTGGGCGGTGCTGATCACCGTGCTGGTGCTGCTGCTCTCGGCACTGGGGCTCGTGCCAACGGCCGAGGCGATGCTGGCGGGCGCGGCGGCGCTGGTGCTCACGCGCTGCCTTACAATGGAGGATGCCTACCGGGCGATCGAGTGGCGCGTGGTTGTGCTGATCGCCGGCATGCTGCCGATTGGCACCGCCCTGGCGGCCACTGGCCTAGCCGGCCGGATCGGCCTGCTGTTCAGCAACGAGCTGGCTGGCGCCGGGCCGCTGGCGCTGATCGCCGGGCTGTATCTGTTCACAGTGGCGCTTACGCAGTTCGTGGGCGGGCAGGTGGCCGCGCTGACGGTTGGGCCGCTCGCGGTGAGCGCGGCGGTAAACCTGCGGATCGACCCGGCCGCGGCCGGCGTGGCGGTGGCAATGGCCTGCTCGGTGGCATTTCTGTCGCCGTTTGCCCACCCGGTGAACGTGCTGATGATGGGGCCAGGCGGCTACAAGTTTAGCGACTTCGCGCGAGTTGGCCTGGGGCTAACGCTGCTGTGCTTTGTGATGCTGCTGGTGGGCCTACGGCTGATCTGGGGCGTGCCGCTATAGCGGCAGCGGCACGCGCACCTCGACGGTGGTGCCCTCGCCCTCGGCCGAGCGGATGCGGCACTCGCCGCCGATCAGCTGGGCGCGCTCGCGCATATTCAGCAAGCCGAGCGAGCCGCGAGTGTTGTAGCTCGACTCGACCGCGCCCAGGTTGAAGCCCTCGCCGCGGTCGCGCACGCTGGCCACCAGCTGGCCTTCCTCGACATACAGGTAGATCACGACCTCGGGCGAGCGCGCGTGCTTGCGGGCGTTGTTGACAGCCTCTTGCACAATAATGAAGATCGCGCCCTCGATCTCGACGGGCAGGCGCGGGATGCTGGCAGGCGCCTCGATCCGCAGCCGGGTGAACCCGCTGGGGTCGCGGAAGCGGCCGACATACTGCTGCAGCGTCGAGAGCAGCCCTTGGGTCTCGAGGCCGAGCGGCCGCAGCTCGAACAGCAGCGTGCGGATGTCTTGCGAGGTCTTCTGCACGAGCTCGGCGAGCACGCTCAGCTCGCTCTCGACGCGCTCGGGCATGGCGCGCAGCAGCTTTTTGACGAACTCGATGTTCATGGCGATCGCCGCCACGCTCTGTGTCGGGCCGTCGTGCAGGTCGCGCGCGATCGCCGCGCGCACCTCGGCCTCTTTGGCCAGCAGCCGGTCGCGCTCTTCTTTCAGGCTGCGCACCAGCCGGGCATTCTCCACGGCGATCGCCGCCTGGCTCGCCAGCGTCGTCAGCAGGCGCAGATCCTGCTCGTTGAACGGCTCGCCGCTGCGCTTGTTCAGCACCTGCATCACGCCCACAACGCGCTCGCCGTGGCGGATGGGCGCGCACAGGATCGAGCGGGTGACGAAGTCGATATCGCGCGCCACGCCGTCGAACCAGCGCGGATCCTGCTCGACATCATTGACAATCTGGCCGATGCCATTGGTCGCCACCCACCCGGCGATGCCGCGGTCGGTGGGGATGCGAAACTCGCGTGGCTCGCCGGTGTGCGTGTCGGTGGTGTGCAGGATCAGCTCGTGGGTGGCCTCGTCGAGCAGCATGATCGAGCAGCGCTCGGCGCCCATCACCGCCGGCACCTGGCGCTTGATCTCTTCGAGCAGGCTGTGCAGCTCGAGGTTGGTGGCCAGCGACTGGCCGACTTCGTAGAGCAGGTGAAGCTCGCGCAGATCGTGCTCGGCGCGCCGCAGCATGGCCAGCTTGTCGGCCTCGCCGCCAAGCGCGCGCACCAG
>CALLYN010000920.1 GCA_937858455.1 uncultured Kouleothrix sp. | reverse complement strand
CGGGGCCGGCGCGCTGGCGGGCTGGAAGCTCTCGACATTCTCCTTGATGATCCGGCCGCCCGGCCCGGTGCCCTGCACCTGGCGCAGGTCGATCCCGCGCTCGGCCGCCAGCCGGCGCGCCAGCGGCGAGGCCTTGATATGCTCGTCGCCCTGGCCATTCGCTGGCGCGGCCTGCGGCTGTGGCGCGTTCGGCGCAGGCGCCTGCTGGGCCTCGGCGCGCGCCTTAGCGGTGTTACGCGCTACTGCTTCGGCGCCACCCTCCTCGGCCGGGGTCTGCTGGTCGCCGGCCGGCGGTGCGGCCTCGGCCGGGGCCGCGCCCTCGCCGATCAGCGCGATCACCTGGCCAATCGGCACCACCTTGCCCTCTTCGACCAGGATCTTCTGCAGCGTGCCGCTCTCGAACGATTGCAGCTCCATTGTCGCCTTGTCGGTCTCGATCTCGGCGATAATATCGCCATTCTCGATCCTGTCGCCCGGCTTCTTCAGCCAGCGGCCAACCGACCCCTCCGACATTGTGTCGCTCAGGCGCGGCATGGTTACTTCTGCCATCGTTTGCCTCCTTCCAGCGAGCGATAGATCGCATTGATCAGATCTTGCGCGCCCGGCTTGGATGCTTGCGATAGCTTGGCGGCATACGGGAGCGGGACCTCCACGCCGGCCACCCGCAGCACCGGCGCGTCGAGGTAGTCGAACGCGCCCTCCTGGATGGTCGCGGCGATCTCGGCGCCAATGCCATACGAGTACCAGTCTTCCTCGATCACCACCGCCCGGCTGGTCTTCTTCACCGAATTGACGATCGTCTCACGGTCGAGCGGCCGCAGCGAGCGCAGGTCGACCACCTCGACGCTGATGCCTTCTTTTTCGAGGTTCTGGGCTACCTGCATCGCCACAACGGTCATGCGCGAGTAGGCCACCACCGTAATATCGGTGCCCTCGCGCTTCACCTCGGCCTTGCCAATCGGCAGGGTGTAGTCTTCGTCTTGCGGAACTTCGCCCTTGGTATCGTACAGCGCCAGGCTCTCGATAAAGATCACCGGGTCGTCGTCGCGGATGGCGGCGCGCAGCAGCCCCTTGGCGTCGTAGGGCGTTGAAGGCGCCACCACCTTAAGGCCCGGGCAGTAGGCGAACCAGTTCTCGAAGCTCTGCGAGTGCGTGGCAGCCAGCTGGCCCACGCCGCCCGAAGGCGTGCGAACCACCAGCGGCACGCGTGCCTGCCCGCCGAACATATAGTGGATCTTCGAGGCATGGTTCACGATCTGGTCGATCGCCACCAGGATGAAGTTGATCGTCATGATCTCGACCACCGGGCGCATGCCCAGCATCGCCGCGCCAACGGCCAGGCCCACGAAGCCTTCTTCGGCGATCGGCGTATCGACCACGCGCTGCTTGCCGAACTCGCTCTGCAACCCCTCGGTGATCCGGTACGAGCCCTGGAACTTGCCGATCTCCTCGCCCATCAGCACGACGCGCTCATCGCGCGCCAGCTCTTCACCCAGGGTGTCGTTGAGCGCCTGGCGGTAGGTTATCACTGGCATACGTTATCGCCCTCCTTGCGCCTGCCGGGCGATCGCCAGCGCTTCCTCGCGGCCGGGCGTGTTTGGCACGGGCGTGGCATACATATAGTCGAACAGGTCTTCGATCTTGGGGTCGGGGCTCTTGTCGGCGAAATCGATCGCCTCCTGCACCTCGCGCTCGACGCGCGTGGCCGTCTCTTTCAGCCAGGCGTCGTCGGCGATCTTGGCGTCGCTCAGCTGGCGCGCGAACATCGACACCGGATCCTGCGCGCGGCCCTGCTTCACTTCCTCAGGGTCGCGGTAGCGGTCGGCGTCGATCACCGAGTGGCCGCGGAAGCGAAAGCTCACCGCCTCGAGAATCGCCGGCTGCTTCTCGTTCTCGGCGCGCTCGCGCAGCCGCCGGGCCGCGTCGCGTATCGCCAGCACATCGCGGCCATCCACGCGCTCGCCGTGCATGCGGAACGCCGCGCCGCGCTTGTAGAGATCCGGCTCGGCCGCGCCTTCCTCGACGGTTGTGCCCATGCCGTAGCCGTTATTGACGATCAGGTAGATCACCGGCAGCTTCCACAGCGCCGCCAGGTTGAGCGACTCGTGCCACGCGCCGATGTTCGTAGTCGCGTCGCCCATCTGGCACACCACGACGCCAGGGCGGTTCTGCTGCTTCAGCGCGTAGGCCGCGCCGGTTGCTAGCGGCAGCTGCCCACCGACGATCGCGTAGCCGCCCATGAAGTGGGTGCCTGCATCGAACAGGTGCATCGAGCCGCCGCGCCCGCGCGACACGCCCGTCTCTTTGCCGAACAGCTCGGCCATCACCGGCCCCGGCTCAATGCCGCGCGCGATGATATAGCCGTGCTCGCGGTAGTTTGTGAAAATGTAGTCGTCGGCCGTCAGCGCCGCCATCAGGCCCACGATCGTCGCCTCTTCGCCCAGGTTGAGGTGGCAGTAGCCGCCAATCTTGGCCTTGGTGTACATCTCGCCGGCGCGCTCCTCGAAGCGCCGGAGCAGCAGCATCTGGTAGTAGTAGTGCTTCAGCTGCTCCGGGTCCTCGCCCGAAAGGTCGCGCCGTACCTCCTCGGCGCCATCAACCGGCTGTTTGGCTTGTTTCGCCATGGTTCCTCGCTCCTTAACACTGCGTCAGGCGCGCACCGGTACGCAGCGGGGCGCCTCCATCCCACTGCTGCGTCGGCTGCGCGTTATTCGCTCCTACATCCCCGGGTGCATCGTCTCGTGGGTGAAGACGCTCTGAGGCGCGTGGCAGCGCGGGCACTGCTCGGGCGCCTGTGGCCCACGAACGACCTCGCCACACACCGGGCACACCCAGCGCATGGCGATCTGCTTGATCAGATCCGACCGGCTCACAATACCGACGAGCCGATCGCCTCGCAGCACCGGCACACGCCGAATGCGCCGGTTAGCCAGCAGGTGCGCCACCTCTTCGACATTGGTATCTTCGGTGACGCTGATCACGCCGCGGCTCATAATGTCGGCCACGGTATGCCCTTCTTTCGAGATAAAGTCGTACTCTGTCGCCAGGCCCACCAGCGAGCCAGCGTCGTTCACCACCGGCAGGCCGCTAATGCGGTGGCGCGCTAGCACGCGGGCGGCATCTTCGATGGTGCTGGTCTCCAGCACGCTAATCACGTCGGCGGTCATAATCTCGCGAACTTGCATGGCTCTAGCTCCTATAACGCTCGACACAGCTGCGAATTACGCGGTTCATTGATTTAGCGCCGGCCCTGGGCCGGACGCTCGCCCTGGATCACACGCACCAGCTCGGGCAGGCTCAGGCGCGAGGCCACCCGCGGCGGCGCCTTCGGGCTGCCGCACAGCAACAGCCGCGTGCTCGGGTGCAAATACCAATCGGCATCGCCATCGACCAATTGCAGCGCCTGGAACACCGGCGTCAGATCGACCTTCGACCGCGCCTGCGCTGCCACGCCCATCCAGCCGTGGCCGTCGCGGTAGGCGTATAGCACTGCGCCATGCCGGTATGCGAGCTTGCTCGAGCCGCCGTCTTCGCTCTCCATAGCAATTCCCAAACCCCAGCGCGTATCGAACTCGAGCCGCCGCGCAAACGCCTGCTCAAGGCGTATCTGGCGGATCTCATGCTCGTACCAGGCGTCCAGGTTGGGTAGCATCGCGTAGGCAACGTGGCGCGGCCGGTTGGGGAACAGCAGGTTATAGCCGGTGATCAGCGCATTGATGTTGAAAAAGCCCTGCTCGCTAGCTGGCGCCAGGGCGTTGTCGATCTGGCAGACCTGGCGCACCATTCGTTCGAGCGCTTGGTCGTAGGGGGCAAGCGCGCGGCGCACCAGCTCGGCCGAGCACAGGTTCTGCACCTTGCGCTGGTGATGGTCAAAACGGCCACCACCAGTGTCAACATGCACGATGCGTGGGTTGGCATCGGCCGGCAAGCTCTGCCAGGTGCTGCCGGCCGGCACAAACTCGAGCTCGGCATCGCCGGCATCGGCGAATCGCATCAGGATCCAAATCGCGGTGACACA
>CALLYN010000919.1 GCA_937858455.1 uncultured Kouleothrix sp. | reverse complement strand
CTACGTGCGCGAATGCATGGCCGGGCAGGCCGGGCCGCGCCGTATCGGCGGTATCGCCGCCGGCGGCTCGGCCAGCGCCGCGCCACAGCCAATACAGAAGCCCGCGCCGGCCTGGTTGCGCGTGTCGCAACGCGCGCAGAGCACGGCTTCAGCCTGGGAGGGTTGCATAGCTATTCCTTTCGATCAGCCCGGTTCTCTGGCGCATTCGACGCCGCGCGCCGCGCCAGTGTTGCGCGCCTGCCGCCGAGCACAAACCACGCAGCGACCGATCGCAAATCGCTACGATCGGCGGCCGCATTCCGGCATACAATCGAAAACACGCCCGCAACCCGCGCGTACCCGGCGCGTATAGATCAGCGTTACTACAAAAACGGACGAGCAACATTCACGCCCTACAAAGGAGGACACCGCAATGGCCCTGCTCGACCTGGTCGAATACCTCGATCCCACCGGCAATGTGCTCGCGGCGCGCGTGCCGCCCGATGGCTCGGGCGAGCTGCGCTTCGGCTCGCAGTGCGTCGTGCGCGAGGGCCAGCTGGCGTTCTTCGCGCGCGATGGCCGCTTCCTCGACATGCTCATCCCCGGCCGGCACACGCTCACCAGCGCGAATATTCCGCTGCTGATCGAGCTGCTGAAGCTTCCGTTCGGCAGCAAGAGCCCGTTTCGCGCCGACGTGTACTACGTGAACCTGCAGCAGCATACCGACCTCAAGTGGGGCACGCCGCAGCCTATCCCCATGCGCGATTCGCAGTTCGGCATCGCGCGCATCCGCGCGTTTGGCACCTATATCATCCAGGTGGCCGAGCCGCGCAAGCTGCTGACGTCGGTGGTCGGCACGCGCGGCCGCTTCACCGTGCTCGATGTCGAGGAGCAGCTGCGCAGCTCGATCATCGCGCGCGTGGCCGATGTGATCGCCGAGTGGATGCGCGAGCGCAAGCTTTCGGTGGTAGACCTGGCGACCGAGTACGACGAGCTTTCCGAGGCGGCGCACGCCGCGCTCAAGCCCGACTTCGCCGGCCTGGGGCTCGAGCTGACGCGCTTCTACATCAATACGATCACCATCCCCGAGGAGCTTGAGCACCGGCTCGACCAGGTCGGCGGCGTGGCGGCCATGGGCGGGCTCGACGGCTACACGCGCTTCAAGGCCGCCGAGGCGCGCTATACGGATGCCGCGCAGGTGGATGTCGAAGCCCTGCGGCGTTGGCTGGGCAAGGCCCGCGACATCCAGTGGGACTACAAGAACATCGTCAAGCGCAAGGGGCGGCTGGAACGGTTGAAGTAAGTCGCGCGGGAAAGGAAAAGCGGGGTGGAAAAGCGGGGTCAGAGTCGACTTTCGCAACTAACTACTCGAACGCTTCAAGATTCCATCACGAAAGTCGACTCTGACCCCGCTTTTCCCGCTTTTCCCCGCTTTTCTTAGCACCCTACTTCTTCGCGAACGCCTTGAACTCCGGTCCCGCCAGGCGCAGGTTCTCGCGCAGGTAGGCACGCAGGCGCTGCCCCGGCACTTCCGGTACCGGCCCGCCCAGATGTGCCTGCAGCATCGTCTCCATCGCGAACAGATAGGCCTCGCGCGGCACCGGGTCGACCGGCGAATGGCCGCCGTTCGGTTCCACCAGCAGGCTCGGCTGGCGGCCCATCGCCTTCAACGTCGCCGCGTAGTTCACGACCTCGCGGATCGCCACCTCGTCATCGACGATGTGCGCAGCGCGCACCACCGCCTGCGCTAAGGGATGACTCGATTGTTGTTCGACCGCCGCCGCTATGCCCAATAGTTCCTCACCATTGGCACCGTTCACGGGTATCACATCGGTGACTTGAAATTTGCCCTCGGTCAAAGTGCCGGTCTTGTCAAAGGCCATCACCCTGAGCGCACCCAGATTCTCTAGATGGACACCACCTTTGATCAGCACGCCATTGCGGGCGGCCTGAGCAATGCCGGTGAGCACAGCGGCAGGTGTGCCCAGGGCAAGAGCACAAGGGGAAGCGGCGACCAACAATAACATGGCGCGGTAAAAACTTTGCGCCAGTGGCATCCAGCCGATCAACGGTGGTACTACCGTTACTACCACAACGGCAACCAGCACGGCTGGGACAAACCACTGGGTAAAGCGCTGCGTGAGTTGCTGCGTAGGACTCTGTTGGCTTTGCGCCTCGGCGACCATTTGGACGACGCGGCTGAGCGTATTGTCTTTGGCCAGTTTGGTCACGGCTACTTCCAGCGCTGCCGTCTGATTGATGGTGCCAGCGAACACGCGATGCTCGGACCCCAGAGTGTCTGGCGCGGACATCGCAGCAGGAACGTCGGAGACCGCTCGCTTGTCGACGGGAAGACTCTCGCCGGTGATGGGCGCCTGGTTGACGCTGCTCGAGCCGGCGATGACGAACCCGTCGGCAGG
>CALLYN010000918.1 GCA_937858455.1 uncultured Kouleothrix sp. | reverse complement strand
CTGCCAGCACGCGCTCGCGCAGGCCGTGCGCGCCGACAAAGCGCTCGTAGGCAGCGGTGGCGACATAGAAGCCGGGCGGCACCGGCAGGCCGGCCGAGGCCATGCGCGCCAGCGAGGCGCCTTTGCCGCCAACACGCCCAAGCGTGGCGGCGGGGTCGTCAAATGCGACGACAAAGGTTGTATGCTCCTGATCGGCCATGGCACTGGCTCCTTTTCCTTATGCAATAGCCTGGCGCAGCTGCTCGTGGTTGGCGGCAATGCTGCGATCGAGGTACTGCGCGAACGCCTGGGCGGCGGCCTCGCGCGCGGCTGGGTCGGCGTCGCTGCCCGGCTCGAGCGCGCGGCGGGTGGTTTCGGCCAGCAGCTCGGCCAGCCGATCGTCGGGCAGACGGAACTCGGGCGGCATAAGCGTGGCGACCGTGAAGTAGCCCATAAAGATTGCGCTTACCACGTACACCTGCTCGGCCAGGCTCTGGTCGGCGCGCACCAGGCCGTGCTGGCGCAGAAATTCGAGGTAGGTTTGAAACGCCAGCAGCCGCTCGGCGTAGGCTGCGGTGCTGTGCTGGCCCTGCGCCAGCTTGCCGACGATGTCGATATCGCGCAGCAGCACGGCCTTGAGCAGCGGCCGGGCCATGAGCGCCAGCACCGAGTGCTTGAGCAGCCCCGGCAGCGTGGCGCCGGCCGGGTCGGCGGCGGTGCGCGCGCGCAGATCGGCGGCGAGCGCGGCCTTCTCGCGCAGCATGAGCGCGCCAAACAGCTCCTCGCGCGTGTTCCAGTGCAGGTAGATCGTGCCCTTGGCCACGCCGGCCTGGCGCGCAATGTCGTCGATCGTGGTTTTGTTGTAGCCCCAGCGCAAGATCAGCGCGGCGGCTGCGTCGAGGATGCGCTGCGCCCGCTCGTGGCGCCGGGCCGCGGCTGGCTGTGGCATAGGCGGCTCCTGTGTGCAGGCTCGTAAAAATGACCAAATAAGACTATTTAGTCATTTCCTGCATGCTGGAACTATACCCCCAGGCGGGCCGGCTGTCAAGCCCGGCGTGTGCGCGTTTGACGCGCCGCAGCCGCGCCGCTATACTCTGCGCCGTGAACCGACCGCCACACTCCAAGCCACAACGCCTGGCCGCGCCGCTGGCGCTCGCCGCGCTGCTGTATGCCGCGCTGGCCGGCCTGGTGCTGGCCGACAACGGCTACAATCGCGGGGTGACATTTCAGCCGGACGCGCGGCCGATCGCCTGGGCCGACGTGCCGCAGCTGGGCGTAAACCTGTACGGCATCCAGAACGAGGCCGACCCGGCGAATGTGACGCGCACGCTCGAGCTGGCGCGCGGCCTGGGGGCGCGCTTCGCGCGCATGCAGATGCCGTGGGAGGATGTCGAGATCCACGCGCGCGGCGACTTCGAGGATCGTCGCAACCCGCGCGACGTCAAAAGCGCCTGGCTGAAGTACGACTTCATCTTCGCCGAAGCCGCGCGCCTGGGCATCGCGCCGATCGTGCGGATCGACCGCCCGCCCGAGTGGGCGCGCCAGCGCGCGCTGGCCACGCCCGAGTTCCAGGCGCGCAAGGCCGTCAATGGCGCGGCCAGCGGCCCGCCCGACAGCTACGCCGACTACGCCAATTTCGTCGGGGCGGTGGTGCAGCGCTACCGCGGCCAGGTGCGCTTCATCCAGGTCTGGAACGAGCCGAACCTGGCCGACGAGTGGAACGGCCAGCGCCCCTCGCCGGCCGCGTTTGTGGCGCTGCTCAAGGCCGCCTACGCCAGCGCCAAGGCCGCCGACCCGCAGGTGGCAGTGCTGTTCCCAAGCCTGTCGCCCACCGACGGCCTCGACCGCACCGCGCCCTACACCGACCTCGACTTTCTCGACGAGGTGTACCAGCTCGGCGGCGCGGCGTTCTTCGACATCATGTCGGCGCAGGCGTATGGGCTGGGCCAGCCGCCCGGCGAGCACCGCTACATCCGGCCGCGCACCGACTGGAACTGGCTGCGGCCGATCGACTCGCGCATCGACGTGTCGCGGGTGGTGCTGCTGCGCGAGGTGATGGAGCAGCACGGCGACGCCGCAAAGGCGATCTGGATCAGCGAGTTCGGCTACGTGACCGACTCGCCGAACGTGCCGGCCGAGAAGCGCTTCACCTGGGGGCCACCGGTGACCGAGCAGCAAAAGGCCGAGTACACCGTCGGCCAGCTTGAGCGCGCGCGCCGCGAGTGGCCGTGGGTCGGGGTGATGAACGTGTGGTTTCTGCGCTGGGGTGGCGAGCCGCCCGACCCGCGCGACCCGACGCAGAATTTCGCGATCGTGACGCGCGATTTCGCCACCACGCCGACCTACGAGGCGTTGAAGGCGTACGCGGCGCGCGGCGCGGTGGCCGGGCCGGGCGCGCACGCCTGGGGGCATCCGGCGGTGCAGGCCGGGCAAGGCGCGAATGCGTGGGCGCTGCGCTTCGAGGGCACGTCGCTGGCACTGGTGGGCCTGCCCGGCCCGGCCGAGTTCACGATCGACGGCGGCGCGCAGGCCCGGCGCAACCCCGATGTCGAGGGCGGCCCGGCGGTGCTGGCCAGTGGCCTGAGCGACGGCGAGCACACCCTGGCGATCCGCGTCGAGAACGGCCCGCCGCGCGCGTTTGTGGTGGCGCGCGACCAGCCGCTGGG
>CALLYN010000917.1 GCA_937858455.1 uncultured Kouleothrix sp. | reverse complement strand
GCCCACCACAGCGGTGAGCGCGCCCGCCGGCGGGCAGGGCAGCTCGGCGGCAGTGTACAGCCAGAGCGGCGGCTGGTACCAGCTGTTCTTCAGCAACCCGCGCTACCCCGACCGGCGCGAGTACCACCGCGACGGCATCGACGCGCACCTGGCGGCGCTGCTCGACACCGCCACAGCCACGATCGACATCGCAATCTACGACTTCGACCTCGAGAACGTAGCCAACGCGCTGGCGCGCGCCGCCGGCCGCGGCGTGCGCGTACGCATGGTCACCGACAGCGACACGCTCACGAACGACGACGCGGCGGTGCAGCGCGCCTTCGCGATCGTCAAAGGCGCGCGCATCCCGATCGTCGACGACGGCCGGCCGGCGATCATGCACAACAAGTTCGTCGTCGTCGACGCCGCGACGGTCTGGACCGGCTCGTGGAACTTCACCGACGGCGATACCTACCGGCTGAACAACAACGCCATCCAGATCGCCTCGGCCGAGCTTGCCCAGAACTACACCGCCGAGTTCGAGAAGATGTTTGTGCAGCGCCAGTTCGGCCCGGCCAAGGCCGGCAGCCTGCGCGACCCAGTGCTGAGCATTGGCGGCGTGCGCGTCGAGAACTACTTCGCCCCCGAGGACGGCGTGGCCGCGCGGATCAACAGCCGCCTGCAGCAGGCCACGCAGTCGATCCACTTCCTGGCGTTCTCGTTCACCAGCGACCCGATCGGCAAGACCGTGCGCCAGAAGGCCAAAGAAGGCGTGCAGGTTGCCGGCGTATTCGAAACCACCGGCTCGGAGACGCTGTACAGCGAGTATGGCAAAATGCTAAAGGCCAAGCTCGACGTGCTGCAGGACGGCAACCCGTATGTCATGCACCACAAGGTGATCATCGTCGACGGCAAAACCGTGATCTTCGGCTCGTACAACTTCACCAACAACGCCGAGAACGACAACGACGAGAACCTGCTGATCGTCGACGACGCGCAGCTCGCGAGCGCATTCGAGGCCGAGTTCCAGCGCGTGCGCGCCACCGCGCTGAAGCCGCCGAAGTAGCCCCGGCGCCGCGCCGGCTACGCGCGCACGCGCGGCAGCACCTCGGCGGCCACCCGCTCGACAATGCCGTCGGGGTAGGGGTAGCGCAGATTAAGGATCAGGTGCGTCGCGCCCAGGTCGACGAAGCGCTGCAGATTGGCCGCCGTCTCGTCCAGGTTCTCGTAGTTGACCATGATCTGCACCGACAGCGCGATCTCGGCCGGGTCGCGGCCGATCGCGGCGCAGTGCACGCGCAGCACCTGCGCTTTGTGCTCGAACGCCTCGGGCGGGCCGCCGGCGAAGTTCCACACATCGGCGTACTGCGCCACCACGCGCAGCGTCAGCTGCTCGCCGCCGCCGCCGATCACGAACGGCGGGTAGGGCTTCTGCACCGGCTTAGGCTCGCAGCGCGCGTCCTTCAGCTGGTAGAAGCGCCCGTCGAAATCGGTGAGGTGCTGGGTATACAGCCGCTTGATGATCTCGCAGGCCTCGCCGAGGCGGCGGATGCGCTCGCCCGGCGCATACAGCGGCAGCCCCATGCTCGCGTGCTCGTACTCATTCCAGCCGGCGCCAATGCCCATATCGAAGCGCCCGCCCGAGATCACGTCGATCGTGGCGCCCATGTGCGCCAGCACCGCCGGGTGGCGGTAGGTGTTGCCGGCCACCATCAAGCCCACGCGGATGCGCTTGGTCTGGGCGGCCAGCGCCGACAGCAGCGTGAAGCCCTCGAAGCACGGCCCGTCGAGGTCGCTAAAGATCGGCGCGAAATGATCGAACAGCCAGGCGTGCTCAAACGCCGGCACGGCGTCGGCGGCCTGCCAGACGCGCAGCATGGCCTCGTAGGTGGTGTGCTGGGGGGCGGTTTTAATACCGAAGCGAAGCGTGCTCATGCGGTTTCCTCTCTGTGGCGCGAGCTACGCGGTGTCCTCCCGCGTGGGGGGCTCGGGGGGCTTGCGCCCCCGAACCCCGACTGCGTAGCTCGTGTCTATGATGCGATAGACACGGTGGTGGCTCGCCGGCAAGCGCAGCTCGGCGAGCTACGGCGGGCCGGCCGAGCGGCCCGCAGGGCTGTGGAACGTCGGGCGCAGCAGCGCATAGAGCGGCGTTGGCGTTGCGCGCCAGCGCTCGGCGGCGGTGGCCAGGAT
>CALLYN010000916.1 GCA_937858455.1 uncultured Kouleothrix sp. | reverse complement strand
GCCTTTACGGCCATGCGTGCGCGCGGTGCCAAGGTAACCGATATCGCGGTGATCGTAGTAGCTGCCGACGACGCGGTGATGCCCCAGACCCGTGAGGCGATCAGCCACGCGCAGGCGGCCGGCGTACCGATGATCTTTGCCATCAACAAGATTGACAAGGATGGCGCCAACTCGCAGAAGATCTATGAACAGCTTTCGCAAATGAACCTGCTCGTGGAAGAGTGGGGTGGTAAATACCAGAGCCAGGAAATTTCGGCCAAGAAAGGGCTCAACATCGACAAACTGCTCGACAAGATCCTGCTCGAAGCCGAACTGCTGGACCTGAAAGCCAATCCCGACCGGGAAGCGTCCGGTACCATTATCGAAGCTTCGCTCGACAAGGGCCGCGGTTATGTGGCTACCCTGCTGGTGGAAAACGGAACCCTGGAGGAAGGCGACCTCGTGGTGCAGCTCACGCGACCGCCCAGCGTCTCGCTGGCCGAGGCGATCGACGCCGCAGTGCGCCAGCCGATATTCAAGCAGCGCGCGGCCGGGCTGGGCCAGCAGATCGCCGCCGAGCGAGGCGTGGAGCGCGCGGCCGATCTGATCGAGTCGCACCTTTAGTCCTTTATCGCCTGTCTGGCAAGAGGCTGTGCCCCTCGCGCTTCCCAGCTCCACGCCCAACTGCCCTGCGCCTATAGTGTCGTTTTCGTCGCGCGGGCGCCGGCCCACAGCGCCGCGAGCGCCACCAGGCTGCCCAGCGCGTATGGCGCGGCGTCGCCCAGGTAGTCGAACGACAGGCCGGCAAGTAGCGGGCCGCCGACGAGCGCTAGGTTGATGACGATCTGCATGCTGCCCATAAGCTGGCCCTGGCCGCCCGGCGCGACGCGCGCCGAAAGCATGCTGGTGAGGCAGGGGATGCTCAGGTTGCTGCCGAGCGCGAGCAGCGCCACAATCGGGAACAGCATCCAGCCGCGCCCGGCGACGGCCACCAGGCCAAGGTTGGCTGCCATCAGCGCCAGCCCGCCGAGCGCCAGGCGGCGCTCGCCCAGCCTCGGGCGCAGCCAGCCCAGCGCCACCGCCTGCGTCGCCACCGCGCAGGTGCCGACAAACGCGTAGAAAAAGGCGTTATCGGCGGCCTGCCAGCCGAAGCGCGCGCGGCTAAACAGCGGAAAGTTGCTCTGCAGCCCCGAGAACGCCAGGTTCAGCAGCAGGATCGTCAGCAGCAGGCCGCGCAGGCTGCCGGGGCGCAGCGCGGCGGCAAGCTGGCGCGCCGGGTTCAGATCGGCCAGCCGCCGGCGCGCGCGGTGCTCGGGCGCGAGCGACTCGGGCAGCAGCAGCAGGCCGAGCAGCGTGTTCGCCCCGGCGATCGCGGCGGCCACAAACACCGGCACGCTCAGGCCATAGCGGATCAGCAAGCCGCCCAGCGCCGGGCCGGCCATCATCCCCAGCCCGAACGCCGCCCCGGTGGCGGCAAAGCCGCGCGAGCGCCGGTCGGCGTCGGTGCTGTCGGCAATATACGCCTGCGCTGTGCTGATATTCCCGCCGGTGATGCCATCGAGCAGTATGGCTGCGGCGAGCAGCCAGAGCGAGCCGGCGACGCCGAGCAGCAGGTAGGCCAGCGTAGTGCCCAGCAGGCTTACCAGCAGCACCGGCCGGCGGCCGTACTGGTCGGACATGCCGCTGAGCACCGGGCCGCCCGCCGACTGGGCCAGCGCGTACAGCGAGCCGAGCAGGCCCACCAGCGTGCCGCCGGCCGCCAGGCGCCCGGCATAGATCGGCAGCAGCGGGATCACAATGCCGTAGCCGAGCATGTCGACGAACACCGTGACGAAGATAAACGACTGGGGCACGAGCCAGCGTGCCGAGCTCCGCGCGCCGATCATGGGCTGGCCTCGGCGCCGCGCTCGATCAGCCGGCGGCACTCGGCGATGATCGGCGCGCTCACGTCGGCGCCCTCGCCGTGCAGCGCCCCG
>CALLYN010000915.1 GCA_937858455.1 uncultured Kouleothrix sp. | reverse complement strand
CGCCACCAAGAGCAAGAAAAACTTCGACATCTACAAGCGGCGCTGGCACCACGGCGAAAGCCTGACCGTGCGCGGCGGTGTGGGTGCCGAGCGCTGGTTTGGCCACAACCACTCGTTTCATCTTGGTACGCATAGTCATGCGCCCGAGGATCTGCCGCCGCCGGGCGTGCCGCACTCGCACAAGCATCAGCACTGGGCTGATCACGACCACGAACATCCGCACGTCCATTCGTAGCCGGCCGGGCAAGGCGCTGGCAGCGGCCGAGCTGCCAGCGCCTTGCTGTGCCAGGGGTTTGGAGGCCCCAACACATGCCCTACCAGAGCATCACACCCGAGCAGATCGACGCATTGCAGGAAAGGTTTGCCAGCGACCCACAGAGCGTGATGGCGCGCAACGCAGTGGCGAAAAACTCGCTGCATGCCGTGGCGCTGAACCGGCGCGTGGCTGCCGGCACCAACCACATTTTTTCCATCCAGCTGCCCAACAACCCGATCACCGACCAGAAGCGCTCGGGGCGCTGCTGGCTGTTCGCCGGCCTGAACCTGTTTCGCGTCGAGGCGATCAAGCGCCTGAACGTCGAGAGCTTCGAGCTCTCGCAGAACTACCTGCTGTTCTGGGATAAGCTCGAGAAGGCCAACTATTTCCTCGAGACCGTGCTGTCGACGCTCGACGAGCCGAGCGACGGCCGCCTGCTGATGTTCCTGCTCCAGGCGCCGCTGCAAGACGGCGGCCAGTGGGATATGTTCGTGAACCTGGTGAAGAAGTACGGCGTGGTGCCGAAGTCGGTGATGCCGGAGACCGAGAGCAGCGCCAGCACCGGCGCCATGACCGGCCTGATGCACGCGCTGCTGCGCGAGAACGCGGCTGAGCTGCGGCACATGCACGCCGGCGGCGCGCCGGCCGCCGCGCTACGCGACCGCAAGCAGGCCATGATCGGCAACTTCTACCAGATGCTGTGCGTGCACCTCGGCGAGCCGCCGCGCTCGTTTGAGTGGCAGTGGCGCGACAAAGACCAGGCGTTTCAGCGCGCGGGCACGCTCACGCCGCAGGAGTTCTTCGAGCGCTACGTCGGCTTCGACCTCGACTCGCTGGTGTGCCTGATCCACTGCCCCACCGCCGACAAGCCGTTCGACCGGCTGTACACCATCCAGCACCTCGGCAATGTCGCCGAAGGCCAGATCGTGCGCTACCTGAATGTCGACATGGCCGTGTTCAAGCAGGCTGCCGTCGAGATGCTTAAGGACGGCCAGCCGGTGTGGTTTGGCTGCGATGTCGGCAAGATGCTCGAGCGCGACCTGGGCATCCTCGACATGGAGCTGTTCGATTATGCCTCGGTCTATGGCTTCAGCTACCGCGCCGACAAGGCCGAGCGCGTGGAGTACGGCCACAGCATGATGACCCACGCCATGGTCTTCACCGGCGTCGACCTCGACGCCGACGACCGCCCGCGCAAGTGGCGCGTCGAGAATAGCTGGGGCGATAAGATCGGCGATAAGGGCTTCCTGGTGATGAGCGACCGCTGGTTCGACGAGTACATGTACGAGGTTGTGGTCGACAAGCGCTTCGTGCCGGCGGCGCTGCTGCCGCTGCTCGAAGCCGACCCGACGGTGCTGCCGCCGTGGGATCCGATGGGCGCGCTGGCCGCGGCCGAGTGATCGGCGTGGAACGTCATATGTCATACTCTGGAAGCGGCGGGGAAATGCATCCGCAGTTTGGCGGTTTCGGCGCAGCCGAAACCGCCAAACTGCAACACACATCCACCCGTACGCAACTCGCCCCACCAGGGAGGTTCGGAGGGACAGAGTCCCTCCGGCTCCCCTATTTCCGATCAAGCCTCATACACTGGAATGCTGGTTTGAAACATACGTAAGCTGTGGATGCAAGCACAATGATGGAAACACAACCGTCTCAGCCCGGAGCGATCGCCCTGGTGGGCTCGGGCGAGTACCTGCCGCAGATGCTCGACATCGACCGTTTCCTGCTGAGCACGCTGGCCTCGGCGGCGCCGCGCGTGGCGCTGCTGCCAACCGCCAGCGGGCTCGAGCTGGGCATGCCCGAGCGCTGGAACACCATGGGCGTCGATCACTTCCGCGCGCTCGGCGTCGCCGCGACGCCGGTGCACCTGGTAGGCGCCCCCGACGCCGCCGACGAGCCGGTGCTGGCCGCGCTGCGCGGCGCCGATATGTACTACTTCTCGGGCGGCAACCCCGAGTATGTGATCGAGACGCTGCGCGGCACGCCGGCATGGCAGATCGTGCACTCCGCCTGGCGCGCGGGCGCGGTGCTGGCCGGCTGCAGCGCCGGCGCGATGATGCTGGGCGGCTACACCCTCAGCGTACGCTCGGTGATGCGCGGCGATGCCCCGCGCTGGCTGCCGGCGCTCGGCGTAGTGCCCGAGCTGGTGCTGATGCCGCACTTCGACCGCGTCGCCGACTTCGCCGGGCAGGCAATGTTCCGCGCCATCCTCGCGTCGGCCCCTGCCGGCCTCACATTGGTCGGCGTCGACGAAGATACCGCGCTGGTGCGCACCGGCACGCCTGGCTCGTGGCGCTGGCAGGTGCTTGGCCGCCAGAGCGTCTCGGTGTTTAGCACCGCCGGCGAGCGCGCGCGCTACCACGCCGGCGACGACGTGCCGCTGCCGTTCGCGGGCTGAGCTGGCACATCCGGCAGTGCTTCTGGCACGCGCTGATACAGAGTGTATCGGCGCGTGCTTGTTGTTTCTCCGCATACCAGTGCACTACGCGCCCCTATTCTGCGCGCTCGCGCAGCTGCCCCCGTGCCTGAACACGCATTGAACATCCATGCCTAGACGCGCAGCGCGCCGGCATGGTACCGTAGCCTCGTGTTAAAAATCAGTTAAACGGCAGCACACGAACAGGAGCAGCGCAATGAGCATCTCGCAAACGGCATCAACCGCGCCCGAGCGCCCGCGCGCCAGCCGGGCCAAACAGCTGGCCGTGCTTCAGCTGGTGCGCTACCCGCCCCGGCCGAACGGCGCCGCAGCTGCGGCCGCGCTTGCCGCGGGCGCC
>CALLYN010000914.1 GCA_937858455.1 uncultured Kouleothrix sp. | reverse complement strand
AGAAGGGAAGTGCGAGGGGCATAGCCCCTCGCGCACCCCTTTTCAAACAGGCTCTCAGGAAAAGCTGCTATTTGCAAATGGCCTGTTCTGCCTTCGGCAGAGCGGTACTTTTCCAGGCATTGTGCTTGTTTTCGCGCTCTGCGCGAAAACAAGCACCTTGCTGCCGCAGGCCAAATCGGCTCGGCACAGCCAGAGGGCTGCGTCGCGGACGCCCCTGAGCACTTCCCAAACGCTAGCCCAGCTTGGGGAATTTGCTCAGCGGGAAGATGTCGACGGTCGCCGAGCGCTGCTGCACCAGCATGCCGCCGTCGACCACCAGCGTGTGGCCGGTGATATAGCTCGCGTCGTCGGAGGCCAGGAAAACCGCAGGGCCGGCCATCTCGGCAGATTCGCCGACGCGGCCGAGCGGAATATTTTCGCCGCGCGACGCCTTCACCTCGGGGGCCATGCCCTTGCTGTCGATCGAGCCGGGCACCAGGGCGTTGACGCGCACTCCGTATGGGCCAAGATCGAGGGCCATAGCCCGGGTCATGGCCTCAATCCCGCCCTTTGCGGCGTCGTAGGCCACGTTGCCGCGGTGCGCCTTGGTGGCGCCGCCCGACGACAGGTTGATGATCGAGCCTGTTCGGCGGCGGGCCATGAGCTGGGCGGCGAGCAGGCTGCAGCTGAAAGCGCCGCTCAGATTGACGTCGATAATGCGCGACCACCACGCGATGTCGGCCTCGAGCACGTGCCGCTCGGTCTTCACCAGTGCGGCGTTATTCACCAGCACGTCGACCGCGCCGAAGGCCGCTATGGTCGCGTCGAACAGGCGCTGCACCTGGTCGTGGGCCGAGACATCGACGGCCACGGCAAGGGCCGCGCCGCCGGCCGCGACGATCGCCGCCGCCACAGCCTGGGCTTCGGCGGCGTTCTGGTCGGCCAGCACCACCCGCGCGCCCTCGGCGGCAAAACGCTCGGCGATCGCCCGGCCGATGCCCGCCGCCGCGCCGGTGACGATCGCGGCCTTTCCGTCCAAACGCCTATGCTGTAGGGTCATAGCCGATACCTCCGTGGCTAGCAGTAAACGTGCGGTTGAGCTGAAAGCGACCGATCGGGTAGGCGGTACGGCCGTGCGCAACCAGGTCGGCGAGGATGCGCCCGATAACCGTGCCGAACTTAAAGCCGTGCCCCGAGCAGGGCGAGGCGATCACAATCTGCGGGTGCTCCGGGTGCAGCCCGATGACGAAGTGCTCGTCGGGCGTCATCGTGTAGCGGCACGTCACCGCCTCGATCACCTGGCTGCCCAGCGACGGCAGAACGCCGGCGGCGTAGTTCAGCAGCAGCTCGAGCTGGCCCGGCGCCGGGTCGCGGTCGGGGTCGCCAGGCTCAACCGTCGGGCCGGTGCGGTCGAAGATCATCTTGAAGCCGGCGTGGCGGAAGATCGGGAAGCCGCTGCCCAGCGTAGTGGTGTTGGCGAAGCGGTGGATGAAGATCGGAAAGCGCTCGGGCAGGTAGGCCTGCGGGTCGGGCGGCTGGAAGTACGCAACCAGCTCTTTAGTCACCGTCAGCGGCAGGGCGATGCCGAGCTGGCCGAGCAGCGGGCCGATCCACGAGCCGGCGCTGAGAACCAGCTGGCCGGCGGTGTAGGTGCCGCGAGCCGTGCGCACCGCTACGCCATCGGCGAGCGGCGTGATCTGCAGGGCCGCCTCGTGCTCGTTGATCCGGGCACCGTGGCGGCGCGCCAGGCTGGCCAGCGTCGCCACGCACAGGTCGGCGTCGAGCAGGCCGTAGTCGGGCTGGTAGTAGCCGATCGTGCCATCGGGCAGGTTGAACTTGGGGTAGCGCCGCACAATCTCGTCGCGGTCGAGCGCCTCGTAGGCTACGCCAGCGGCCTCGTAGGTAGCGCGAATCTCGTCAAGCGCCAGCGCGCCGGGGGCGCCGAGGTCGAGGCCACCGATCGTGCGCAGCAGCGATTGGCCGCTCTCGGCCTCCAGGCCACGCCACAACTCATAGGCCGCCCGCGCCAGCTGCACATAGTCCTCGGTGTCGTAGGCCAGCCGAATGATCCGCGAGGGGCCGTGCGAGCTGCCGCGCGTATGCACCACCCCGAACTGCTCGAGCAGCAGCACGCGCCGCCCGTCCTTCGCCAGGTGGTAGGCCGCCGCGCATCCCATAACGCCGCCGCCGATAACAATCACGTCTGCGGTATACTCGCTCGCCACGGCAGGTCGCCCCTTTCGTCATTCAGGCCCAATCTCTGAGCAGGCGGTTCTCGAGTTGTTCGCGGCGGGCACGCTGCGCGGCTGCCGTGGGCGGCGCATCCCTGGCGCGGCAGGCCCGGTAGATCGCGTGGTAGTGATTGATGAACAGGCGCTTTTGATATTTTATAAAATATATTTTACGCGCGCAATTCTGTCAAGAACCGCGTATTCCGTGTCACGGAATAGCGATCGGGATGCGCAGTGCGTCGGGGCCATCGTCGGGGGCGCCGGGGGCGGGCGCAGCGTCGAGCGGCAGCCGCTTGCCGCTGGCCGGGTCGTACACGCCCAGCGACAGCCAGTAGCGCCCCGGGCTCGCCGCCAGCGCCGTGGGGATCGGCACCGTGGCGGTGACGAAGCGCCCCGGCTGCCACTGGCTGGTTGGCTCCGCGCCGCCGGGCGGCACGTCGGCCCGCCCGACCACCTGGCCATTCGCGTCGATCACGCGCACAAACATGAGGTAGTCGGCCGGCAGTGGCGCGTTCACCTGCCACGTCAGCGTCAGCGCCAGCGCCCCAGCCTGGGCGCGCGCGTCGATGTCGTAGCCGAGCAGCCGGATGCCCTGGCCGAAGCTGGCCGGCGCGGCGTGGGCCACCGCCGGGATGGCCTGGTAGACATACGCGTACTCGATGCCGTGGATGCGCACCACGTGCAGCGGCACGAGCTTCCCGAGGTACTGCGCCGTCACCTCTGGCGCATCCTGGCGCTGAAGCTGATCGATATACAGCACCACGTAGCCGGCCTTGCCCGGCGCGGCCGCGGCGTACAGCGGCAGCACGGCGGTATGCACGAACGGGCGCAGGATCGGCTCGAACCAGGTCGCCACCGGCCGCGCCGCGCCGTCGGGCTGGGCGTCGATAAACGCCCCGGCCTGCTCGTAGCCCTCGCCCCAGCCCACCGGGATGCTGCGCGCCGCCGCCGGGCCGCCGCCGAGCAGCGGGCTGAAGTAGGCCAGCTCGTAGGGATGAAACCACGCCAGGTTCGCGGCAAGCAGCAGAGCAACCACAAGCCAGCCGGCAGCGCTAGCCAAAGCGGCTCGCGGCTTGCGGCTTGCGGCGCTTGTGCTGCGGAAAGATAGCAGCCACTCCGCGACGGCGGCCAGCCCAGCAGCCGCGAGCACATCCAGCGCCGGGTAGATCGGCAGCACGTAGCGATCGAACTTCTTTGGCGGCACGCTCATCATGGCCACGAACAGCAGCGCGAACAGCAGCAGCAGCGCCAGCGCCGCGCGGCCGCGCGTCTGCCGGCGCGCCAGCAGCGCCAGCCCCACCGGCACGCCAAGCAGCGTCCACGGCGCCAGCCGGAACGCAAGCGTCACCGGGTAGAACAGCACGCCTGGGTCGGCCACGGCGTGCCCGAGGAAGAAGTTGCCCCACGCGTGCGGCGTGCCGCCGTCGGCCTCGGCCTGGTGGAAGATCGACCATGCTGCGTCGAGCGGGCCGACCCACGCGGCCGGCCACAGCGCCAGCCAGGTAGCCGCCGCGATCAGCGCCCACAGCGCCAGCGGCCACACGATCAGCCGCAGCCGGCCAATCCGCCACGCCTGGCGCCCGGGCTGCGCCGCGCGCCACAGCCCCACCAGCGCGATCAGCCCAACCATCGGCGGCACGAGCACCGCAGGCGACTTGGTGAGCAGCGCCAGGCCGCCGCACAGCCCCGAGGCCGCCAGCCAGCGCAGGCGCGGCGCGAGCAGCTCGCCGGGCGCGGGATCGTCGAAGCGGAATGCGACAAGCGCGTACAGCAGCGCCAGCGTCACAAACGAGGCCAGCAGCGCATCGACATGGAGCAGCTGCGAGTGCGCCACCACAAACGGCTCGCCCGCCCACAGCAGCGTGGCCAGCAGCGCGGCGCGCGCGCCGAGCAGCCGCCGTAGCGGCGCCAGCGCCAGCG
>CALLYN010000913.1 GCA_937858455.1 uncultured Kouleothrix sp. | reverse complement strand
CAGCACCACGCATGTCTGCGGCGAGCGCGCCTTGATCTCGCGCATGAGCTGAAAGCTGCGCATGCCCGGCGCGGTGTCGTCGCAGATCACCAGTGGCACGCGCTGCCGCCCGAGCCGCCATATCACCTCGCTCGGCAGCATGGCCGTCACGATCTCGCACGACGCCGGGCCGCGCAGCTGCCGGTCGAAATACTCGGGTAGAATGCGGCCGCCGCCGATCACGACAATCATTGGGTGCTTCGAGCGACGGCGCCGCACAACTGGTTGTGTCATAGTGCGCTTCCTATCCTGCTGCCTACTGGCTCAAATAACTCCACAGGCTCGCTCCACTGGCTGGCTGGGCCAACCGCCCGCGATACGAACACCAGCAACAGCTCGATATCAAATGGCTTCGCGAGGCAGCGGCAGTTCAGGTGCTTGAGCGGCGCGGCTAGCAGTTCCAGCAGGCAGGTGTCGGTGCTGGTAACGATGATTGGAATGGCGCGCGTGGCATCGCGGTGACGCAGCCGATCGAGCTGCAGCAGCGCGGCGTCGGCCCTGGTGCGCTGCAGCTCAAGAATGATCAGCGACGGCCGCGCGGCCTCAAGCGCGCTCGCTGCCGGCTCGTATGCGAACGGCGCGACGGCGTAGCCAGCCGCGTGGAGCACGTTGGCGATCGACGTGCGCGTGGGCTCGTATGGGTCGATCACAAGGATCGGATGCTCCGCGTGCATATGCTTTCTCCGGCCTCGCGTAGCGCCGGCAGCGTGGTGCGCCGCGCCATTGGGGCGCGCCACGCCGCCGTGTATGTCCTCAGCTCCGATCTTCGCGCTCCACGCTTCATCTCACCCCACCACGTCACCTCTACTCCATCGCTGCTTATGCATCTCGGCGAAGATCGTGGCTCTGAGGTTGCCTAGCACTATAACCATATCCTGGTGATTCTGTTGTAAGGAAAACACTGGGCACTGTGTCAGGTATTTCCCCTACAAGCGCCGCTGCGCCACAGGGCGTGGCCTCGCACAGGCGCTCGTGCAGCGTTTTTCGACCCCTCTCCCTCCCCCCTCCCCTATCAGGGGAGGGGAAACACATCTGGCTGTGTGGTGCGGTCGCACGCGCTCGGGAGAGGGGGTAGGGGGTGAGGGGCGACTTTGCACGAGCCCTGGTGTCCTCGCGCGGCCGCTTGACACAAACAAAGTTTAGTGCTAAACTGGTTGCCATGAAACGAACTGCGCACACACACCGATCGAGCTTGCGGCAGCCGGCAGTGCTGGCATGGCTGCGGCTGGCGCGCGTGTTCCAGAAGGTCGACACGCGCTCGGAGCGCTTTTTTCGGCAGCACGGCCTGAACGCCGCGCAGTTCGACGTGCTGGCGCAGGTCGGCGCGGCGAGCGGCATCAGCCAGCAGGAGCTGGCGAACGCCCTGCTGGTGACGAAAGGCAACATCTCGCAGCTGCTGAACCGGCTCGAGCAAGATGGCCTGATCACGCGGCGCCAGGAGGGCCGCACCAACTGCCTTTCGCTTACCGAGCGTGGCCAGGAGCTGTTCGCGGCGGTGGTGCCGCAGCAAGAGGCGCTGATCGCCGGTATGCTCGCGCCGCTTTCGGCCGACGAGCAGCACGAGCTGCTGCGCCTGCTGCGCAAGCTCGATCAGAACCTGCCATCGTAGTTTTTTGGCTTTCAAGTTTAGTGCTAAACAGCACTGCCCCGGAGAAGGAGAGGCGCTAGATGGAGACCGGCACCCTTTCGTTTGTTCACCAGTTCGTCGCGGCGCGCGAGGCGGGCGCGCCGACGCTGCTGCTGCTGCACGGCACCGGCGGCAACGAGCACGACCTGCTGGGGCTTGGCCGCGCGCTGCACCCCGGCGCCGCGCTGCTCAGCCCGCGCGGCCAGGTGCTTGAGCGTGGCATGCCGCGATTTTTCCGCCGCCTGGCCGAAGGCGTATTCGACCAGGACGACCTGCGGCGCCGCACCGACGACCTTGCCGCGTTTGTCGACGGCGCCTGCGCGGCCTATCAGCTCGACGCCAGGCAGGTGATTGCGGTGGGCTTTTCGAATGGCGCGAACATCGCCGCAAGCCTGCTGCTGCGCCATCCGAGCGTGCTGGCCGGGGCGGTGCTGTTCCACGCGATGGTGCCGTTCGAGCCCGATCGCTCGCCCGACCTGCGCGGCGTGCCGGTGTTCCTCGGCGCCGGCCGCTTCGACCAGATGGTCGCGCCGGCGCAGACCGAGCGGCTGGCCGAGCTGCTGGCCCAGGCC
>CALLYN010000912.1 GCA_937858455.1 uncultured Kouleothrix sp. | reverse complement strand
CATCCGCCGGGCCGGCCAGCAGCCGCGTGTGCATCTCGTACGCGCCGATCACCGCCTCGGTCGGCCCCAGCTCCATCACCCGCCCATGGTCCAGCCATAGCGCCACGTCGCACAGCTGGCGCACGTGGTAAGGGCTGTGCGAGCAAAACAGGATGGTGCAGCCGTTGGCGCGAAACGCCTCGATGCGCTCGATGCATTTTTTCTGAAAGCGCTGGTCGCCCACCGCCAGCGCCTCGTCGATGATCAGCAGGTCCGGCTCCACCGCGGTCACCAGCGCAAAGGCCAGCCGCACCACCATGCCCGACGAATAGGTCTTCACCGGCCGGTCGATCGCCTCGCCGATCTCGGCAAAGGCCAGCACCTCGGCCTCCAGCGCGGCCATCTGCTCGTGCTCGATGCCGATCAGGCTGCCGCCGAAGTACAGGTTCTGCCGCCCCGTGAAGTCGGGGTGAAAGCCCGCCCCCAGCTCCAGGATGGCCGTGATGCGCCCGCGCCGCTCGATCTGGCCCTGCGTGGGCTGCACCGTGCCCGTGATCAGCTTGAGCAGCGTGCTCTTGCCCGCGCCGTTGTGCCCCACCACGCCCAGGCACTGCCCGCGCTCCAGTTGCAGCGACACCCCTTGCAGCGCCCAGTGGCTGCGGTGCAGCGCGCGCCCCGTCAGCAGCGACTTCAGGCGCGCGCGCGGCGAGTCGTACAGGCGGTATTCCTTGCCCACACCGGCCAGGCGCAGAGGCGGCGGCCCCCCGGCGCTGGTTTGAACGGCGTCGGCGCGCAGGTTCAAGGCCTGCGCCGGCGTGGCACTTCCCTCGCCCATCGCTCCACTCGCGGTATTCACCAGGGTCTCGCCCTCACAGGCTCTTGTGTCGCGCAACGTATTCGTCCAGCAATTGCCGGATCATTTCTTGGTATTGCATGGGGTGCTTGCGCGCGGCCTCCTTGAAGAAGTCCACGCTCTTCGAACTCAGCGAGATCGTGACCTTGGTTTGCTCGTTTTTCAGCACCAGTTGCTCGGGCGAGGGCAAGAAACCGGGCACCACGCGGATCGCGCCCAAGGGCTCGTCAGTGTATCGAATTGGCTTGTTCATAAACGGCCTTGCCTTTGCGCCAATACCCGGCACCAACGCCCCGTGAAACGCACCGTCGCGCTCACGAGCCCTGCGCATCCAGCCGCTCCAGAATTTTCAGCGCCGCCGCCGGATCCGCCTGCGCCGCCATCGCGCGAAACCGTGCCTCGGCGTCAAACGCGGCGATGGCCTGCGTGCTCATTTCCTCGATCAGCTTGTTCATGGACAGCCCGCGGCTGTGCGCCACCTGTTTCAAGCGGCTGGCCGTCGGGTCAGGCAGTCGAATCGTCAAGGTGCTCATGGCCATTTCTCCAGGCATTGGGCCGGCGTCAACACCCGAAGGTGTTCAAAACTCAGTTCGCCGTGGCGCAGGTCGTGCACGTTGTGGGTGACCACAGCATGCGCGCCGCCCGCCACCGCCAGCTCGATAAGGTGATTGTCGCCCTCATCCCGCAAGTTGGGGCGCCAGCCAAAATAAGGCGTCACCCAGCGGCCCGAAGCCGCCAATGCCGCCAACACCTGCCAGCGCTCCGTCGGGGTCGTTGCATCGGTCCACAGGTGCGGTCGCGCCATCACATCCTCATATTCCAGCCACAGCGTGGTGCCAAACAGTGGTACATGGCGCCCTTGCAAGACATGCCGAATCAGTTGCCTCGAAGCACCGCCGCCAGAGCGCAGCGCGGCAACGAGAACGTTCGTGTCCAAGACCAGTTTCACCATTTTTTGACAGCATATATGCTGTCATCTTGATTTGTCAATGCGGCTGTCAAGCATGCCCAGTGGCAAACTCCTACAACCAATCCACCAACTGATCCCGGCTGCGCGCCACCGCCAGCGACAGCGCGCCGGCCAGCAGGGCGATCCAGGCGGCCAGCACCAGCCACACGTCGGCCGGCGGCCAGGCGCCTTGCAGCAGCGCCGACTGGTAGCCCAGCACCGGCGCCGTCATGGGGTTGAGCCACAGCAGCCAGCGCCAGCGCTCGGGAAACAGCGTGGCCGGAAACAGCACCGGCGACAAAAACACCCCCAGCGACAGCGCCACGCCCACCACCTGCACCACGTCGCGCAGCGCCGCCGCCAGGATCGCCAGCAGATAGGCCAGCAGGAAGCACAGCAGCCCCTGCAAGGCCAGCAGCGGCAGCAGCGCCCACACGCCCGGCGCAAAGTGGTGACTGCCCGCGTACAGCGGCAGCAGCGCCAGCAGCAGCGGCGCAAACACCACGCCGCTGGCCAGCACCGCCCGCGCCGGAAACAGCGCCGGCGGCAGCGGGTTCTTGTGCAGCAGGCCGCCCGCGTCCAGCAGGCTGGTCATGCCGCGCTGGGTGGCGTCGGCAAAGGCCATCCAGGGCAGCATGCCCACGATCAGGTAGGTGCCCACGCGGCCGGTGGGCGCACCCGCGCCCAGGCGCATGCCGATCGCAAACACCTGCTGCTTGACGCTGTCGTGCAGGTCGCGCGCCAGCCGGTTGCGCTCCTCGGCCACCGCCAGCTCGTGCAGCTGGCGCTGCGCGGCGCGCAGGTCGTCGAGCAGCCGCTGCTTCTCGCGGTTGGCGATGGCGACCTGGCGCAGCGTGAAGCCGAACACGCCGCTGAAGAAAAACGTGGCGGCGTTGAACGCCAGCGCGAACAGCGCGCCCCGGCCGTTGGCCCACAGCAGGATGCCGCTGCTGACCAGGCAGAAGCCGCTGATCCAGGCCACCGCCGCGCGCGGCGGGCTTGAGCTGGCCACGCGGATGCTCATCAGGAAGAACAGGAATGTGAACACGTCGCCGTTGCGCGAGCGCAGCAGCATCAGCCCGGCGATCACCAGCGCCTGCGCGGCGTAGTACCCTGCGCGCCCGCGCTCGCTGCGCGCCCGCCGAAACATCAGCGGGTAGAGCAGCGCGAACGCCAGGCACAGCGCTGCGGCGGCGGCCTGCGCCGCGCGGCTGCTCAGCCCGGCGATGCCCAGCGCGCACATCACTGCGATCGTCAGGTAGATGCTGGCGCTGAGCCAGCGCGATGCTATGGGTGGCCCGAGATCGGTCATGCGGCTATTATATGGATTCTAAGACTTGTGCCAACGCGCTCGCGAGAACCGTCAGGCCGGACGAAGGACGAAGGACGAAGGACGGAGGACGAAGGACGAAGGACGAAGGACGAAGGACGAAGGACGAAGGACGAAGGACGGAGAACGGGAGAGCGCGCCATTCGTCTTTTGTCTTTTGTCGCCCGCCCCTGCTGTACGTCGCGTGTTCAAGTCGTGAGAGAGCCGTCAGGCCGGACGAAGGACGGAGAACGGGAGAGCGCGCTATTCGTCTTTTGTCGTCCGCCCCTGCTGTACGTCGCGTGTTCAAGTCGTGAGAGAGCCGTCAGGCCGGACGAAGGACGGAGAACGGGAGAGCGCGCCATTCGTCTTTTGTCTTTTGTCGTCCGCCCCTGCTGCACGTCGCGTGTTCAAGCCGTGAGAGAGCCGTCAGGCCGGACGAAGGACGGAGAACGGGAGAGCGCGCTATTCGTCTTTTGTCTTTTGTCGTCCGCCCCTGCTGTACGTCGCGTGTTCAAGCCGTGAGAGAGCCGTCAGGCCGGACGAAGGACGGAGAACGGGAGAGCGCGCCATTCGTCTTTTGTCGTCCGCCCCTGCTGTACGTCGCGTGTTCAAGTCGTGAGAGAGCCGTCAGGCCGGACGAAGGACGGAGAACGGGAGAGCGCGCCATTCGTCTTTTGTTGTCCGCCCCTGCTGCACGTCGCGTGTTCGAGTCGTGAGAGAGCCGTCAGGCCGGACGAAGGACGGAGAGCGGGAGACCGCGCTATTCGGGCAGCTCGCCCGGCCGCCACACCAGCGTCGCCTGCGGCGGCGTGGCCACCTCGATGCGCCAGGGCGTGAGCTTTAGCAGCCCAAAGCCCTCCAGGCTCTTGAAGATCGGCGCCGGGTCGTAGCCCAGCGGCGGCGCGGTGCGCAAGAACAGCTCCCACACCCGCTGGCGCGTGGCCAGGTCGTCGGCCCAGGCGGCGTAGGCGTCGACATACACCGGCCGCGCCGGGTCGGATACGTACGCCAGCGACACGGCGGGGTGCAGCGCGAGGTGCCGGCCCTTGAACGAGTCGCGCCGCGTGCCGAGCCAGCCCTCCGCCCCGTCCCATACCGGGTGCACCACCCGCGAGCGCGGGCGGCCGCGCGCGTCGACGGTGGCCATGTTGCACCAGACGGCCGCGCTGACGCGCTCGAGAAACGGCTCGGCCAGCGCGGCGAAGCTTTCAACCTGCATGGTTGCCTCCTTCAGAAAATATGGTGCGGCGCGGCTTCGCCGCGCCGCACCATAACGAATGTGCAGCATGTGCTTGCCCAACACAGAAAAGTGGATATTTGGAGAGGCTTCGTCCCTCCAAACCACCCTCTCCAGACAGCTTGTTATAGAGCGATCGGATACGAGCGCGTGCCTGTGTTGGTGTTACCCGCGCACCTGCGCGTGCGCGCGCACTGCCGCCACTAGGTCGAGGATGGCGGCGGCGACCTGGCGCGCGTGCGCGGGGTTGAACACCAGCGAGGCGTGCGTGGCGCCCGGCACCAGCCGGTGCGCGCTGTTGCGCGAGAGCGCCGCAAGCTCGTTTTGCAGCTCGGCCCAGCCGGGCTGGCCGCCGCTTGCCGCGCTCACCACCATCAGCGGCATGTCGCCCAGGCCGCCCAAGCCGCGCGCCTCGGCGAAGATCCGCGGCCCGGCGGCGATCGAGGCGCGCTGGCGCTGCCAGAACTCGGGCGACGACCAGAACGCCGCCAGGGCGTCGTGCGCGGGGCGCGGCAGCTCGGCGAAGTCGATCTCGCCGCCGCGCGCGAAGAAGAGATGGAACAGGCCCAGCCGCGCCAGCAGCGGGAACAGCGCCGCCATGCGCCCGAACGAGCGCTCCTGCGCGAGCCACTCGGGGTGGCGCTCGAACTGCGTCGGCGTCGACGCGTCGATCAGCGCCATGCCGGCCACCTCGGCGGGGTAGGCGGCGGCGTAGGCCCGCGCGTAGATGCCGCCCTTTGAGTGGCCTACCAGCACGTACGGCCCCGGCACACCCGCGCTTGCCAGCAGGGCATGCAGGTTGCGCGCGGCGCGCGCCGCGCTCTCGGGCTGCGGGTCGGGCTCGCTCCAGCCGTAGCCGGCGCGGTCGAAGCTGCACACGCGCGCGCCGCGCGCGACTTCGGGCTGAACCCAGGCCCAGCTCAGCATGCTGCCGCCCGAGAGCGTGTCGAGGATCACTGTCGGCGCGCCGGTGGCCGAGCCGCTGCAGAGAATGTGCATCTTGAAGCCGCCAACATCCACCAGCTGGCCGGGCGCGGGGAATGCGCGCCGGTCGGCGGCGCTGGCGCCGGCCTGGTAGAGCGCGCCTGCCGTGGCGAGCGCCAGTATGAGCGCGAGCAGTGCCAGGCCGGCGCGGCGTGCCCAGGGAGTGCGCTGCCGCGCGGGCGCCGTGCGCGCCGCCTGCGACGAGGTGCTTATCATTGTGCGTTCCTCCTGTTTGGCGCTAGCATACGCTATGCGCGCCGATTTGCGGCGCGCCTGCGGTCGCGATCGGCATAGGCCAAAAGTCGGGGGTGGCGCTAGTCCTAGTGGAATTCGATAGGTGTGCCTATTTTCTTATTGAACCCTGGGGATCGATATGCTATCGTACATAGGTCGCTGAATTACGTGTGGTAAGGCATGGCTCAGGCGCAGAGGCGTGAGATAGCGCGCCTGTACCAAATGCAGAGGCGCGCGATGCCGCGCCCCTACAGGAGCCTGCGAGTTGAGCGATGTGCTGCGATAGATAATAGAGCTATCAGGCGCAGGCTGTGCAATCGGGGCCGAGTCGTTGGCGTAGGCCCGATCGTCATCGGTGCAATCTGTGCCATCTGTGAATGATCGCTCTATAAGGAGGGCAAATGGGTAAATGACCTATGTATCCGGCGCTCTCTCCGCACGTATGCAGTGGCGGACGGAGGCTGCGGGGTGGCGGACGGAGGCTGCGGGGTGGCGGACGGAC
>CALLYN010000911.1 GCA_937858455.1 uncultured Kouleothrix sp. | reverse complement strand
GCGCCGCGCCGGGCTACGGCTGCCGGTGCTGGTGGAGTTCGACGGCGGCGCGGCGCGCTGCGGCGTGCAGTCGCCACACGAGGCCGCCGAGCTAGCGCGCGTGATCGCCAGCAGCGACAGCCTCGAGTTCGGCGGGCTGATGACCTTCCCGACAAACGAGCGCACCGAGCCATTCGCGCGCGCGGTGATCGACTTGCTCGCGCCCGACGGCATCGCGGTGGCGCGCGTCAGCGGCGGCGGCACGCCCCAGATGTGGCACGCCCACGAGCGCCCGCTGGTGAACGAGCACCGTGCCGGGATGTATATCTTCGGCGATCGCAACACGATCGCGTCGGGCGCCGTCACGCCCGACACCTGCTCGTTTCGCGTAATCACCACCGTGGTAAGCCGGCCGACCGCCGATCGCGGCATTCTGGACGGCGGCAGCAAGACGTTCTCGTCGGATCTGCTGGGGCTCGAAGGCCACGGGCAGATCGTCGAGTACCCCGAGGCGCGCTTCTACGCGATGTCGGAAGAGCACGGCCACGTTGATTTTTCGGCCTGCGCGCGCAAGCCGGCGATCGGCGAGCGCGTCAGCGTGATCGTAAACCACTGCTGCCCGGTGGTGAACCTGTTCAACCAGCTGATAGGCGTGCGCGGCGGCCTGGTCGAGGTGGTGTGGCCAGTGGCGGCGCGCGGCGCGCTGCAGTAGGCCGCGCGCCGCCACCGGCGAGCCCGGAGCGAGCTACGGCGTCCAGAGCGTGCCGTCGGGCCAGCGGCTCTGCGTCCACTCGATCGGCACCACGTCGATCGGGTACTTCGCGGCCGCGGCCTCGTCGATATCGACGCCCCAGCCGGGCTTCTCGTTCGCCCACACATAGCCGTTGCGCAGCTCGGGCGTACCGGGGAACACCTCGTACAGCGCCTCGCTAAAGTTGATCACCTCCTGGATGCCAAAGTTGTGGCACGCCAGGTCGAGGTGCAGGTTGGCGGCGTGGCCGATCGGCGAGACATCGCCGGGGCCGTGCCAGGCGGTGCGCACGCCAAACGCCTCGCACAGCGCGGCCAGCTTGCGCGCCGGCGTCAGCCCGCCGATCTGGGTGATATGCGTGCGGATGAAATCGATCAGCTGCTCGGCGATCAGCGGGCGCCACTCGAGCGGGTTGTTGTGCAGCTCGCCCATGGCGATCGGTGTGGTTGTCTGCTGGCGCAGCCGCCGGAACCACTCGATCTGGTCGGGCGCGAGCGGATCTTCGAGGAAGAACAGGCGGTATGGCTCGAGCGCCCTGGCCATGCGGATGGCGTCGATCGGCGCGATGCGCTCGTGGATATCGTGCAGCAGGAACAGGTCGAAGCCGATCTTCGAGCGCACGTACTCAAACAGCGGCGGGATCGAGCGCGCGTACACGTCGGCGTCGTAGTAGGCGCCGGGAAACGCGCTGTTCGGCCGGTCGAGCGTCTTCATGCGGTGGGTGGCCTGCGGCGCATCCTTGCTGGGCACGGCGGTAGCCGCGGTGATATCTTTCACGCGCCCGCCGTAGCCGCCCATCTGGCAGCGCACCGCGAGGTAGCCCTGCTCTTGGTACTTGACGACATTCTCAAGCACCTCCTGCGGGTCGCGGCCGTCGGCGTGGCGATACACCATGGCGGCCTCGCGGCACTTGCCGCCCAGTAGGTCGTACACGGGCATATTCGCGAGCTTGCCCTTGATATCCCAGAGGGCCATATCCACGCCGCTGATCGCATTGTTCAGCACGCCGCTGTTGCGCCAGTACGAGTTGACGTACATCATGTGCCAGAGGTCTTCGATGTTGCGCGGGTCGCGGCCCTGCATCAGCGGGTCGAGGTAGTCGTCGACGGCCTTGGCCACGACAGTGGCGCGCTGGGTGAAGGTGGCGCAGCCCAGGCCATACAGGCCGTCCTGGTCGGTCTCGACTTTCACAACCACCAGGGCGATGCCTTCAGGGGCAGTGAGAATCGAGCGAACCTTGGTGATCTTCATTGACTCTTCCTGTTCTGCATTGGTTGGTATACTATTCGACGATCACCCCACCCCCTGCCCCTCGCCTGCCATGGGAGGGGAATTTTGTTTGGCGATTGCGGCGGTCGCTTCGCGACTGCCGCAATCGCCAGTGCCGTTTCCCGCTCTCCTTTGGGGAGAGGAGGAAGGGGGTGAGGGAAAACCAGAAACTACGACCAGAGGCGATCGTGGCTGGGCACGCGATCCCAGTCGGGCGTCGGCTCGAACAGGCCCTTATCCCACTCGACCAGGTGCTCCCTGAGCACGTCTTCATTCAGCTCAAAGCCCAGGCCCGGCCCCTCAGGCACGCGGATGTAGCCGCGCTCGATGATCGGCTTGGTTTCGCCGGCGATGCTGATGAAGTCGCTCCAGAACGGCATCTCGGTGAAGTGGTGCTCGAGCGCGATGAAGTTCTCGGTGGCGGCGGCGCAGTGCACGCTGGCCATGGTGCTGACCGGCGTGCCGGCCATGTGCAGCGCCATGCTGATACCGTGCTCCTGGGCCAGGTCGCCGATCTTTTTGGTCTCGAGGATCCCGCCGCTGGTCGCTAGGTCGGGGTGGATGATATTCACGCCGCGCGCCTGGATGAGCGGGCGGAAGTTCTCGGCCAGGTAGATGTCTTCGCCAGTGCATACGGGTGTGTTGAGCGCGCGCTCGAGCTGCACCCACTTGTCGGTATACTGCCAGGGCACCATGTCTTCGAGCCAGGCCAGGTTGTACGGCTCGAGCGCCTGGCCCAGGCGGATGCAGTCGTCGATGCCGATATGCCCGAAGTGGTCGGCGGCGATCGGCACCTCGTCGCCCACCGTCTGGCGCACCTCGGCCACGTACTGGCAGATCGAGTCGATGCCCTTGGGCGTCAGGCGCACGTGGGTGAACGGGTGCTGGAGCTGGTGGATGTTCAGCATGCGATCGATCTTGTCCTCGGGGTCGCCCGGCAGCATGCCCTGCGGCCACGAGAGCATGCCGGGCTTGCCGATCAGCGGCTGCACGCCGACGTCCATCTTCAGCATGGTGAAGCCGCGGTCGAGGCGCTCTTGCAGCTTCTTCCCCATGGCCGTGCCGGTATCTTCGTTGGGCGTATCGCAGTACATGCGGATGCGGTCGCGGAACTTGCCGCCGGCCAGCACGTAGGCAGGCACGCCATAGGCCTTGCCGGCCAGGTCCAATAGCGCCATCTCGACGCCGCAGACGCCGCCGGCCTGGCGGCCGTGGTGGCCGAACTGCTTGATCTTGCGGAACAGCTTGTCGACGTTGCAGGGGTTCTCGCCCAGCAGGCGGCTCTTGAGCATCAGGGCGTAGGTTTTGCTCGCGAAATCGCGCACCTCGCCGTAGCCGCTGATGCCCTGGTTGGTATCGATCCGCACGATCGTGAAGAACCAGTTGTCCCAGCCGACGGTGGCGGTGCGCAGGTCGGTGATCTTCAGCTCGCTCGGGCGCGACGCGGTGCGGGCGTGATCTTCCGGGCGAGGTGATTGATCTGCTGTCATTGCTTTATCCTCACTATTTTACGACCAGGGACCAAGGACGAAGGGCGCATGTCTAGCGATAGCAGTGAACGCTCAGCGCCATCGCGGCGAGCATCCGTCTTTGGTCTTTCGTCGACCAGGAACCAAGAGGGCGCATGTCTAGCGATAGCAGCAAACGCTCAGCTCCATCGCGATAAGCATCCGTCTTTGGTCTTTCGTCGACCAGGAACCAAGAGGGCGCATGTCTAGCGATAGCAGCAAACGCTCAGCTCCATCGCTGCGAGCATCCGCCTTTGGTCTTTCGTCACTAGCCCCTGGCCTGCTTCCATGCCTGGAAGTCGGCCTCGATGTCGGCGCGCCAGTTCGGCACGTCGATCTCGCCGCTGGTGTACTTGCCTTCGCCGATGCGCAGCTTGCCGAACTCGTCGCGCACGCGGATGTCTTCGCTGGCCTCGACGACCTCCTGGGCCAGGTGTGGCGGGATGGCGATGATGCCGGTGGGGGTGCCGAGGATCACGTCGCCGGGCAGCACGGTGATGCCGCCGATGCGGATGGGGATGTTCAAGCCCGCCAGCGTCACATCGGCAATCGCAGTCGGGTCGACGCCGCGCACGTAGAAGTTCACGTCGCTGAGCTGCACCAGGCCCTGGTAGTCGCGGATGCCGCCGTCGATCACCGCGCCGGCACGGGTGCGCGTGCGCACGGCGGTGCCGAGGTTGTCGCCCACCACCGTGCCGTCCTTCACCTTGCCAAAGATATCGACCACCATCACGTCGCCGAGCTGCAGCGTCTCGATCACCCACGAGTTCTGGCCGCCGACGCTGGCGCGGCCCTCGCGCAGCCCGGCCTGCTGCACGGCGTCGTGGTAGTCGGGGCGGTGCGGCAGGAACTGCGCCGTCACCGCGCGGCCCACGGTGATCGTGCCAGGGTGGGTTTCCATCCAGCTACCTTCGAACTGGCGGTGGTAGCCGTGTTTGCGCAGCACGCCCCAGGCTTCTTCGGTCGTCACAAGCTTCATGCGCTCGAGCAGATCGTCGGGCACGCGCGGGCGGCCGTCGGCGAAGCGCTCGAACGGGTTCAGGCTGGTCAGCTCGATCAGGTCTTCGCGAGAGGGTTGGACATGCATTAGTTTCCTCCAATAGTACATCAGGCGGCAGGCGACAGTAATCTGTCAAAGTCAGGACATACGCGGTCGGCACTTTTTCGCCTGCGGCAGCTCGGTTTTTCCGCGCGCAGCGCGAAAAAACCGAGCACAATCGGTTAAAAAGTACCACCACTCACCGCTCGTCGTGGTTCCAGCCGAGCAGGCGCGTGGCCTTGCCGCTGTCGAAGAAGCTGTGGTTGCCGCTCAGGTCGCCGCGCACCGGCACGTCGGGGTAGAAGCGTTCCGCCAGCTCGAGCGAGGGCGTCTCGACGACGGTGGTGGGCGCAATGATAAAGAACACCTCGTGGCCTTGGAAGTCGGCGGTGACGCCCAGCAGGCAGGCGCGCGCCGCCGCAGGGCGGTGCGTCCAGGCCCACAGGTGCTTGGCCCGGCCGGTCTCGAGGTCGCGGTAGAACTTGGCCGGCGCGGCGGGATCGTCTGTCACCCAATGGAAGCGCAGGCTGGCGATGCGCATCTGCTCGTAGCGGCGCGCGAACGAGTCGCCCTGCTGCTCGCAGATCCACTTCGAGAGGCTGTACGGGTCTTCATTGTAGGTCGGGTGCTGCTCGTCGATTGGGAAGTAATCGTAGCGCGGCGCGCGGCTGTACGAGTGGCCGATCGCGTTGACGCTGGAGGCCTGGCACACCCGCCAGACGCCGGCCTCGGCGGCGGCACGCAGCGCGTTGTAGCTGCCGACGACGTTGTTGTTATGCACGACGTGGTCGGGGTGGTGGCCGGGCGAGGGAATGGCCGCCAGGTGGATCAGCGCATCGCAGCCGCGCAGCGCGCGCTCGAGCGCGTCGTAGTTGCCTATATCGGCCTCGACAAATGTTACGTCGGCGCGCGCCAGCTCGGCGGGCGGGCGGGCGCGGTCGATGCTCACGACGCTGTGGCCCTGCGTCAGCGCCAAGTCGATGACGGCGCGGCCGATGCCGCCGCTGCCGCCGGTGATTGCGATTTTCATACGTTTCCTGAACATTCGGCGCGGGGCGAAGCCCCCGCACTGTAAACTCTACGTGTAGGGCTTACCTGCGTTATTCCGTATCTCGATGCGCCGCTTGTTGCCTGCGGCAGCATAGTTGTGTGCGGTTTTCCGCGCTACACGCGGAAAACCACAGATAGATACACAGTGAAGTACCACTCTGCCGAAGGCTGAACGTGCCAACTGCGTAAGTCGTACCCTGATCAAGCGAAGCGCGTATTATTCGGCGTAGACCGCCTGGCGCAGGCCACGGATGTAGCCGATCGCGTACAGGCGGCCAAACGACGAGTAGCCGGCGTTGTCGTTGTTGTCGCCCTCGACTGTCGGCACGTGGTCGGGCCGCAGCACGCCATCGAAGCCAATCTCGCGGTAGGCTTTCATGCAGGCGAGCATATCGGTCTTGCCAGCGTCGTGCCAGGTTTCCTCGAACTTCTCGGGCGTGCCCTTCACATCGCGGAAGTGCACAAAGAAGATCTTGCCCTGGCGCCCGAAGTCGCGGATCACACCCGGCAGGTCGTCGGTCATGAGCGTGAAGTTGCCCTGGCACAGGGTAATGCCGTTCATTGAGCTAGGGGCCATGTCGAGCAGGCGCTGGTAGTTCTCGACGCTGCGCATGATCCGGCCGATGCCGCGGATCGGCGAGAGCGGCGGGTCGTCGGGGTGCATGGCCAGCTTGACGCCGGCCTTCTCGGCCACCGGCAGCACTTTCTGCAGGAAGTAGGCCAGGTTGGCCCACAGCTCGTCTTCGCCGATCGGGCCAAGCTCGGTTGGCGGCGCATCGCGCATTAGCGCATTGTCGTAGCTCGTCACCACCGAGCCGCCGCGCGAGGGCGTGGTGGTGGCGGTGCGCATCCAGTTGAAGTCGGTCATCCACTCGTAGCACCACACCGGGATGCCCAGCCGGCCCATGTTCTCGAGCAGCGTGCAGACGGTGGCAATCTCGTCGTCGCGGCCGGGCAGGCCGCGCTTGGCCTTGTTCAGCGGCGGCCGCGCCTCGATCACCGCCAGGTTAAAGCCGCCGCTCTCGTAGCGCTGCTTCATGCGCAGCAGCGGCATGTAATCCCACGGGGCGTCGGCGCCGTTGAACGGCTCGCCGAACGGCAGGCCGCCCACGGCCCAGTCGACGCCGGCCTGCTTGGCGAGCTTCCAGAGCGGCGAGGGGGTTGGCGGAAGGAACTCGGCGATGTGGATCATGCGGTACTCCTGTTCATAGCTTGCGACACTGAAAGTATGGGCGGAGGTGCGGCCGGCGCGGCCAGCGCTCGGTCACGGCGTGGGCGCGGCCGGCGCCGGC
>CALLYN010000910.1 GCA_937858455.1 uncultured Kouleothrix sp. | reverse complement strand
CATATATCGTGGAGACTATGGCAAGCAGATCAATCGCGCGCGGCGGTGCGGCGCGCCAATCGTACCTGGCGGTGCTGGCGATGGCCGGCATCAATATCATCTGGGGTGCGGCATTTCCGCTGACCAAGCCGGCGCTGGCGAGCATCCCGCCGCTGACATTTGCGCTGCTGCGGTTCGTGCTGGCGCTGGCGGTGCTGCTGCCGCTGGCGCGTGGCGCGGCCTGGCGGCTGCTGCGCGGCCCCGACGCCGGGCGGATTGTGGCGATGGGGCTGAGCGGCTTCTGCTTTGTGCAGCTCAGCCAGACGCTGGCGCTGCAGCTGAGCCCGGCGGCCGATATCGCGATGATCGCCACCACCACGCCGCTGTGGGTGGCGGTGCTGGCGTGGCCGTGGCTCGGCGAGCGGCTGAGCTGGCGCGGCGGGCTGGGGTTTGTGCTGGCGATCGGCGGGCTGCTGCTGATCCTGTGGCCGCAGGGCGGCGACGGGGGCGCGTTCGCCAGCCGCCTGCTGGGCGACGCGATCTTTGTGGCTGGCTCGCTTGGCTGGGCGGTGTACAACCTGCTGGGGCGCGACCTGATGCGCCGCCACGCGCCGCTGCCGGCAACCGCCGCGGCCGGGCTGGTGGGCACGCTGGCGATGCTGCCGTTCGGCGCGTACGAGTGGGCCGGCGGCCAGCTGCCGCGCTTCACGCCGATCGGCGTGGCGGCGCTGGCGTACACCGGCCTGCTGGTAACGGTGTTCGGCTTTCTGGTGCTGTTCTGGGCGCTTGGGCGGGCAGGCGCCGCGCCGGTGGCGGCGATGATGTACTTTCAGCCGCTGGCCGGCGTGCTGCTGGCCTGGCTGTTTCTGGGCGAGCCGCTGGGTGCGGCGTTTGTGCTGGGCGCGGCGCTGATGCTGGTGGGCGTGAGCCTGGTGGTGCTGCGGCCGGAAGGTATTGCTACAGATGATGATCCGGTTCTTTGATAAGAGGAGCGGCCTAGCGTGACAACAACTGATTTCACACGGCCGTGGGTGCCGGCCGAGCTTGAGGCAGCGATCGAGGAGCGCGCGGCGCACTACCGTGGGCTTGGATCGGACGCGCTCGAGCGCGAGGTGCACGAGCTGCTGGCGCGCCACGAGCAGTACATGGATCGCGAGTGCCTGAGCCTGTACGCCGGCACGAACGTGCTGAACCCGCGCGCCGCGCGGCTGATGGGCGCGAGCGTTGGCAGCCGGCCGAGCCTGGGCTACCCTGGCGCGAAGTACGAGATGGGCATGCAGCACGCCGAGCAGCTGGAGATCATCGCGGCCGAGCTGCTGAAGGAGCTGTTTGGCTGCGCCTACGCCGAGTTTCGGGTGGGCAGCGGCTCGCTGGCGAACCTGTATGCGTACATGGCCTGCGCCAAGCCGGGCGACCGGATCATGGCCTTTGCCGACAGCGCGGCCGGCCACGTGACGCACCACCAGGCCGGCGCGGCCGGGCTGTATGGCCTGGAGATCCACGACGTGCCCTACGACGCGGCGCGCATGTCGATCGACGTGGCAGGGCTGCGCGCTGCGGCCGAGCGCATCCGGCCAAAGCTGATCATTGTGGCCGGCAGCATGTGCCTGTTCCCCTACCCGGTGGCCGAGGCGCGCGCGGTGGCCGACGCGGTGGGCGCATACCTGATGTACGACGCGGCGCATATGTCGGGCCTGATCGCCGGCGGCGCGTTTCAGCAGCCGCTGGCCGAGGGCGCGCACCTGATGACCAGCTCGACCTACAAATCGTTTGGCGGGCCGCCCTCGGGCATGATCCTGACGAACGAGCCCGAGCTGGCGCGGCGCCTCGACGCAATCGCCTACCCAGGGCTGACGGCGAACTTCGACCTGGGCAAGACGGCCGCGCTGATCGTGGCGATGCTCGACCTGCGCGAGTTTGGGCGCGCGTATGCGCGCACGTGTATCGCGAACGCGCAGGCGCTGGCGGCGGCGCTGGCCGAGCGCGGCTGCCCGGTGCACGCGGTGGCGGGACGTGGCTACACCGAGTCGCAGCATGTGGCGATACACGCGCAGGCGTACGGCGGCGGCACGGCGGCCGCGCGCGTGCTGGAGCGGGCGAATATTCTGACGAGCGGGATCGAGCTGCCGCTGCCGCCGGTGCCGGGCGACTTCAACGCGCTGCGGCTGGGGACGCAGGAGATCACGCGCTGGGGCATGCAGCCGGCGGATATGCCGCGCGTGGCCGAGCTGATCGCGCGGGTGCTGGTGGCCGGCGAGGCGCCCGAGCGGGTGCAGCCCGACGTAGTGGCGCTGCGGCGCGGCTTTCAGCAGCTGCACTTTGTGCGCCAGTAGGGCGAGAAAACGCAGCCGGCGGCTGGCATTGGGTTGCTGCCAGCCGCCGGCTCGGCGCTACTGCCCGCAGGCTACTCGATGCCGACCAGCTCGAGGTCGAATGTGAGGTCGTAGCCGGCGAGCGGGTGATTGGCGTCGAGCGTCACGGCGTCGGCGGTGATCTCGCTGACGGTGACGACCATGGGCGTGCCGTCGCCCTGCTGGATCTGGTACTGCTCGCCGAGCGTCGGCGTGAAGTTCGGCGGCAGCTGCTCGCGCCCAACCTCGAACACCATATCGTCCTGATACTGGCCGTAGGCGTCGTCGGCGGGGATGACCACCTGCTTGCTTTCGCCGGGCTGCATGCCGAGCACGGCCTGGTCGAAGCCGGGGATCACCTGGCCCTCGCCGAGCGTGAACGCCAGCGGCTCGCGCTCGCGCGAGCTATCGAAAACCGTGCCGTCGGCCAGCGTACCGGTATAGTGAACCTGCACGGTATCGCCGTGTTTTGCCTGTGCCATAACCCTCTCCTTCTCGGCTGTGCTGGGCGCGGCCAGCACAGGTTGCCAAGCGCTTTTATGAGGCGTCAGCATAGCACACTCGCAGTGCCGGCGCAATGAAGGTGGCTCAGGCGAACCAGAACGGCGAGCCGGCGGGCAGGTGTGTGGCCGGGACGCCGGGCAGGCGCTCGCCAAGCCACTCGGCGAGGTAGGCCATGCCGGCCTCTTCGCTGGGCGCGTGCCCGGTGACAATCAGGCCGCGCGCGAAGCCAAGCAGACCGGCGTCGCGCACGTACTCGCTGGTCTCCCACTCGGCGATCTCGCCGCACACCAGCACGTCGACCTCGTGCTGGCTCATCACGTCGATCTGCACGCGCCCGCCGATCGCGCCGACCAGCAGGCCCACGCGGCGGCAGGGCAGATCGGGGCTGCCGACTGCGCGCAGCATCGTGATGCCGAGCTTGTGCTTGAGCTGCGCGGCCAGGTCGGCCAGCGTGGTGGGCGGGATGTCGAAGATGGGCGCGTCGGGGTGGGCCGGCTGCCAGCCGAGCGCGCGCAGCACGCCGGTGTAGATGCCGTCGGGCTGGTGCATGTGCCAGTGATCGTGGAAGCGCCAGATCACCAGGCCGTGGCGCTCGATCAGCGCGTGCTTGGCCTGGTACACCGGGTCGTGCTCGAGCCAGTCGGTGGTGTCGAGGTGGTTGTAGAACGTTGGCTCGTGGGTGATCAGCAGGTTGGCGCCGGCGGCGGCGGCGCGCTCGATCACCTCGCAGGTGGCCATGAAGGTGGTGGCGATGCCGCGCAGCGGCTGCTGCGCGTCGCCAATCTTCACAGTATCGACAGTATCGTAGGCCGGGTCGAATGGCGTGGCCGCCAGGATCGTGTCGATCGCGGCGGCGATGGTGAGTGGCGATGGCATAGCGCCCCTTTCGAAAATCAGCCGAACAGCGGTTGCGGGCAGGCCAGCCGCCATGATACACCGTTTCTAGCCGGCGACGACTATAGTCTTCTACTACATCCGGCTGAACATTTGCTGTATGTGAGGGGGTTTGGGGGCGGGGAAGCCGCCCCAAACCCCAGCAAAGCGTACGTAATCAAGCGAAGTTGGTATAAGCTAGGATCGAGGAAGCGATGACGCGAGGGTTCTGGTTCGCGCTCGGCGCGGCGCTGCTGAGCGCGGTGGGCGGGATGATGTTGCTGGGGCTGCCAGGCGCGCTGATCTTCGCGGTCGCGACGCCGGTGATCACGCTGCTGTTTGGCGCGGGCGCGCTCGATGCGCTGCCGGCCGACAGCTACTGGCCGATCGCGATCTTCATAACGCTGCTGTGGCCGCCTTCGATCGTGGCGGGCTACCTGCTGGCCTACCGCAGGCTGGCAGGGGCGACGGCGATGCGGCGGCACGCCAGCTTTGTGGCGGTGCTGGCCGTGTGGGGGCTGGTGTTGTCGGTGGCGATGTTTCTGCTGGGGCGGAAGACGTAGGCGCGCTGGGAATGCGGCACGGGGGCGGCGAAGCCGCCCCCCAACCCCCCACCAATTGGTATTAGGCTTCTTCGGCGCGCACGTTGATCATCGTGGCCATGCGCGTCAGCTCTTTGTCGGTGGTGCCCTCTTCCTGCAGCGTCGCGTCGAGCTGGCTGGCGTCGTCGCGGAAGCCGAGCAGCTGGGCGTAGGTGCGCAGCGTGCCATACGAGGCGATCTCGTAGTGCTCGACCTTCTGAGCCGCGCCGATCAGGGCGGCGTCGAGCACATCGGGGCTAGCCTTTTCCTTCATGATCTCGTCGCCCTCGGCGATCAGGCCCTTCATGGCCTTGCAAGCCTTGCGCTCGGCCTTCGCGCCGTGGTTTTTGAACACCGTCTCAAGCCGCCGGATCTGCTCCTCGGTCTGCTTGAGGTGCTTCTCGAAGCCGGTCTTGAGCTGTGTCGACGACGCGGCCTTGATCATCTTGGGCAGCGCCTCGGTGATCTGGTGCTCGGCGTCGTACATGTCTTGCAGGTCGGCCATGTACAGGTCTTCCAGCGAAGTCATTTTCATGGAAGTGCTCCTCTCGTGTGGCGGCGGCGCTTTTCAAAGCAACGGGGCCGGTACTGCGGCCAGGCCGCGTCCCCAAGCCCCACAAACCACCGCCGCTTGTTGCAATGCCACCATTGGCATAGCCGAAAGGGAGCAAGCTGCGTGCCATCGCGGCTATCGCGCCACCAGGCCGCCGTCGACGGCGAGCGCGTGGCCAGTGACAAACGCTGCCGCTTCGGAGCAGAGCCACACGACCGCCTCGGCCACCTCCTCGGGGGTGCCGAGCCGGCCGAGCGCGTGGGCGCGCGCCAGGCGCGCGTTGGCCTGGGCGTCGTCGTTGGTGAATCGCACGAGCATGGGCGTGTGGATGAAGCCAGGGCAGACGGCGTTGACGCGCACCCCGGCGCGGGCATATTCGAGCGCGGCGGTTTTGGTGAGCCCGACGACGCCGTGCTTGCTGGCGCTGTAGGCGGCCAGGCCCTCGGAGCCCACCAGCCCGGCCACCGAGGCGGTATTGACGATCGCGCCGCCGCCCTGGCCGATCATCTGGCGGATCTCGGCCTGGAGGCACAGCCACACGCCCTTGAGGTTCACGGCGATGATCCGATCCCACTCGTCTTCGCCGCATTCGAGCATCGGGCCGGGCTGGCCCTCGATGCCGGCGTTGTTGTGCGCGTAGTCGAGCCGGCCGAAGCGCGCGACGGCCTGGGCGATCATCGTGTGCACGTCGGCGCTGCGCGACACGTCGGCGTGCAGGAAGAGCGCGGTGCCGCCGTCGCGGCCGATCGCGTCGGCGGCGGCCTGCCCTGCATCGTCGTTGGTGTCGGCCAGCACCACTGCAGCGCCGCGGCGGGCGAATGCCAGCGCGGTGGCGCGGCCAATGCCCGAGCCGCCGCCGGTGACGAGTGCGACCTTGCCAGCCATGTCGTTATTCATTGCAGTTCTCCTTATACTAGTACGCTCTTCGCTTGATCACGTATAGATTGTGTTGCACTGCGTGGCGAAGCCACGCAGTGCAACACAAAAAGAAATTTGGGGGCGGCGAAGCCGCCCCCAAACCCCAACCAAAGTGTAAGTAGCGGCGAAGCCGCCCTCGAACCCTCACTGTACAGCAATCGAGCATATGTGTTTAGCCGACGACCATCCCGGTATGCCCCTGGGTCGCCCCGCAGGATTGCTATCGCTGCCTTTGGCTAGAGCGTGGCGAAAGCATCGCGCGCGGCATCGAGCGTGCGCTCGACGAGCGCGTCGTCGTGCGCGAGCGACACGAACGCGGCCTCGAACTGCGAGGGCGCGAGATACACGCCGCGCTCGAGCATGGCGTGGAAGAAGCGCGCGTAGCGCGCGGTGTCGGCGTGCTGCTTGGCGCTGGCGTAGTCGCGCACGGGCGCGGCGGTGAAGAAGAAGCCCCACATGCTGCCGGCTGCGGCGGCCTGGAGCGGCACGCCGGCGGCCTCGGCGGCCTGGGCGAAGCCGTCGCGCAA